>JADFXY010000263.1:0-6692 GCA_015233355.1 Deltaproteobacteria bacterium
GCCGCCGAATATGGCCACCAATGGCCTGACCGGGGCAAGGGTTCTCCCATCGGCAATGCCCGCAAGTGCCACTTCTGCCTGCATCGTTTGGCCGTGACCATGTTACCTGCCTGCGTCACCGGTTGCATCGGCCGGGCCACCTACTTCGGAGACCGAAATGATCCCAACTCGTTGGTCCGGGAACTATTGGCCTCGACCCGCATCTCTCGGCTGAAGGAAGAACTCGGGACCAATCCGTCTGTCTACTACCTGATGTAAGGAGGAAAACATGACTGAAAAGACATACAAGATTTTGATAGGATTGGTCACCCTGGGATTGTTGGTCGGCGCCTGGGGGATTATTGAGGCACTAATTTGGGGGACCCACGCGCCCGGTCTGACGTCCTACTCCCCGTGGGGGATGGGGGTAGTAATCTACCTGTACCTTTTGGGATTATCGGCCGGAGGATTCCTCTTAACCATTATGACTCACATCTTTGGGCTAAAGCGCTATGAACCCCTGGCCGGCCTGGCCGCTTGCCTGGTCCTGGTTACCGAAATCTGCGCCATCATCTCCATCACCCTCGACCTGGGGCATTGGGAACGGATTTACCTGCTGCTCATCCGGCCCAATCTGGGCACGCCGATGACCTGGATGATCATTCTTTTCAACGCCATGGTCCTGATCTACTTGCTTAAAATATTCTTCTTCATAAAAAAAGACGAACGATGGATTAACACTTTGTCGTACGTCAGCCTCCCTGTGGCCTTGTTCTTTTACGGGGTCAACGGCGCTTTTTTCTCTATTTTGTCCAGTCGTCCCGTGTGGAATACACCCTTGACCCCTCTGACCTTCATCGTGGCTTCCCTGCTCTCGGGTGGCGCTCTGTTGACCCTCCTAACCCAGGTTTACCAACCGGAACGAAATCTAACCTCCGGCCTGGGCCGGGCTGTCTTACTGCTCCTGGTCATCTACTCAATCCTGGAAGGGCTGCAATACTATGTGGGCTACCAGGGAGCCGTGGTGGACGTCACCAAAGCACTTAATGACGTCACTTCCGGTCAGGGTTGGTGGCGATTCTGGATTATTCACCTCCTCCTGGGGACTCTCGTGCCCTTATACTTGTTGTGCACCCAGGGTGGGAATCCTAAAGCCGTGGCCTGGGCCTGTCTGATGATCGTGATCACCTTCACCGCCGTGCGCTATGATTTCTTGATTTCGGCCCAAACCGTACCCATGCTCTCCGGCCTGGACAAGGCCTTTGTGCATCAGAGGCTCAGCCTGACCTATTGCGCCCATTTCGGCGAATGGCTGATTGGTCTGTTCTTAGTATCTTTAGGCGGGTTGGCCTTTTTGCTCGGTCAGCGCCTGGTGCCGACATTATTCTTCAGTAAAGGAGGAACCCATGCCTGAACCCAAACCAGACCAGACGACAGAGACCATGGAGACCGACCAGATGGATCGCCGGCAGTTCCTCAAATGTTCAGCTTTACTAGGTGGTTCCCTGGCCGCAGGGTCTTTGGGTATATCTTTCTTCGATGCTATGGCCTCACCCAGCCAGGCCGGCCTTCCAGACGCGGGAGTCTACCAACAGTACCTTCCGGAAAACCAGCTATACACGGTCTGCCAGCAATGCAACGCCAACTGTGGGATCAAAGTTAAATTACTCGAAGGACGGGTGGCTAAGATTGACGGTAATCCCTACAGCCCCTGGACACTGAGTCCGCACCTCCCCTTCGACACTCCTCGGAGCCAAACGGCCACGGTGGAAGGAGCCATCTGCCCTAAAGGCCAGGCCGGCATCCAGACCCTTTACGATCCTTATCGGCTGGTCAAAGTTTTAAAGCGGGCGGGAAAACGTGGCGAAAATAAATGGAAGACCATTAGTTACGACCAGGCAGTCAATGAAATCGCCAACGGAGGGGATCTCTTCGGTGAGGGTAAGGTGGAGGGTCTCAAGGATATTTGTCCCTTGCGAGACCCGGCCGTAGCTGAAACCCTGGCCAAGGACGCGGAAAAAGTGGCGTCCAAGGAAATGACCATTGACGATTTCAAGACCAAGCACGCCGACAATCTCAAGTATCTCATCGACCCGAATCATCCTGACTTGGGGCCTAAAAACAATCAATTCTGCCTCTATTGGGGGCGAATGAAAGGTGGACGAAACGAGTTCTTGAGAAGATTCGGTCAATCCCTTGGGACGATCAACGCCCATGGTCACACCACCGTCTGCCAGGGTTCGCTCTACTTCACCTGCAAGGCCATAAGCGACCAATTTGTAGAAGGAAAATGGACAGACGGCAGCAAATTCTACTGGCAAGGGGATATCGGCAACTCTGAGTTTGTCCTTTTTGTCGGAGCCAATCCCTTTGACGCTAATTACGGCCCGCCGTATCGAAGCCCGAAAATCACTAATGGACTTTCAAAAGGCCGGCTCAAGATAGCGGTTATCGATCCGCGCTGCACCAAGGTGGCCTCCAAGGCCTGGAAATGGCTCCCGGTGGCCCCCAATGGGGTGACTGCCGTGGCTATGGGCATGATCCGCTGGATCATCGAAAACAATCGTTTCGACGCCCGGTACCTGTCCAACGCCAACAAGGCCGCGGCCAAGCTGGATAACGAACCCACCTGGACCCAGTCCGCCTGGTTAGTCAAATTGGACAAGGAAGGAAAACCGGGGTCGTTTCTGCGGGGGTCAGACCTGGGCCTGCCTCCCGTGCCCCGCAAGGGCAAAGATGACAAGGAATGGCTCTTTGATCCCTTTATGGTGTTCAAGGCCGGTCAATGTCTGCCGTTTGACCCCAACAGCGAAACAGAGCCAGTCAAAGGCGAACCCCTGGTCAGCACCGAGGTCAACGGCCTCAAGGTCAAGACCGTGCTCCAGGTCTACCGGGAAGTGGCCGCAGCCCGAACCCTGGCTCAATGGGCTGACATAGCCGGGATTAAGGAAGTTGATCTGGCCGAACTGGCCTGGGAGTTCACCAGCCACGGGAAAAAGGCGGTGGCCGACATCCACCGCGGGGTGTCTCAACACACTTCCGGCTTCTACAACGTCCTAGCCTGGATGCTGGTCAATATCCTGATCGGAAACCATGACTGGATGGGCGGATTGTGCAAGGCCACGACCTACAACATGGTGGGTGACAAAAAGGGCCAGCCGTTTAACACGGCCAAAATAGACGGCGCGATCAAAGGATTCGGCATCGACATCATTCGCGGCGGCAAAGTCTACGACAAATCGACTCTGTTCACCGGATTTCCGGCCAAGAGGGTCTGGTACCCCTTCTCTTCCGATGTCTACCAGGAGGTTATCCCCAGCCTCGGTGACGCTTACCCTTACCCCATTAAAGCCCTTCTATTATACATGGGCACGCCGGTCTACTCGCTGCCCGCGGGCCATGAGCTGATTAGTATCCTTTCCGACCCCAAAAAGCTTCCTCTGTTTATTGTCTCGGATATCGTGGTGGGCGAGACCAGTATGTACGCCGACTACATTTTCCCGGATTTGACCTACTTAGAACGCTGGGAATTCGCCGGTTCCCATCCTTCATTTCCATTTAAAGTCGGCCCATTCCGCCAGCCAGTTTGTGCGCCCTTGACCGAGACGGTGACTCCTTTTGGTCAATCTATGCCCGTATCCCTGGAAGCCCTTTTTCTCGGCCTGGCTGAGAAGCTCAAATTACCTGGTTTCGGAGAAAACGCCTTCGGTCAAGGACAACACCTTAAGCGCGATGAAGACATGTACATTCGGATGGTGGCCAATATCGCATTTGGGGAAAAGGAAGACGGTTCAGACAAAGTCGCCGCAGCCGGCCCGGAGGAGATAGCTATATTCGAAAAGTCACACCGCCACCTGCCCGCGACCGTCTACGACCTCAAACGGTGGAAGGACCTGGTCGGCGCGGAGATATGGCCGCACGTAGTCTATCTGCTTAATCGCGGCGGACGATTCCAAAATTTTCAAAAGGCTTATGCCAATGGCCAGATGACCAACAAGTATGGGAAAATGCTCGGCATTTATTTAGAAAAGCAACTCAAAACAAAGAATTCCATGACCGGCCAACCCTATTTGCACTATGCTGATTTCGTTCCTGGTCCTACCGATTGCCAGGGGCGACTCCTTAACGATGCCGCCCAGGGATTTGACCTGACTCTGTTGACTTACAAGACCATCAGCCAGACCAAAAGCCGGACGGGAGGCAATTACTGGCTCCAGGCGGTTTACCCGGAGAATTATCTGGATGTCTCGGCCCACGACGCCAGACGTCTCAACCTGTCCGATGGCGATATGGTCAAGGTGATATCCCCATCCAACCCCACTGGAACCTGGGAGCTGGGTCCTACCGGCTCAAAACCCATGATCGGCCGGGTCCGAGTTTTAGAGGGCCTCCGGCCCGGCTGCGTGGCCTTTTCCCTGGGTCACGGGCACTGGGCCAATGGAGCACGCCCCATCGAAGTGGATGGAGTGATTATTCCAGGTGACGAACGACGGGCCACCGGTATTCACGCCAACGCGGCCATGCGGGTTGATCCCGTGCTGAAAAACACCGGGTTAGTCGACGTTACCGGCGGCAGCGCGGTATTCTATCAGAGCCAGGTCAAGCTGGTTAAAGTATAGCCCCAAGATCATAAATTATCCTAACTCCGGGCCGCTGAGCAACGCGGCCCCTTTTTTTCTAACGAACAACCTCTCTGGTATCGCCCCCCGGCCAGGCGGAGTTGGATCTCGTTCAGGTTCTTTAGGATTTCATCGTCAAACAGGGTCAGGCGGTTACCGACGCCGAGGTCATTCAGCACCATATCGCGGGCGGATCGCCGGCGTGTCAAGGTAAACTCGGTCCAGCAGATTTCCTGCCCGTGAAAAAGGTCGCATACGGCCTCTATGGCGGCAAGCTGGAAGTCGAGGTCAGGCTCAAAATGGAGTTTCATGGCTTGTCCTCTCCCTTGAGATACCGCGCAAACGTCTGGTCGAAGTCAGAAAGATACTCCCGATCCTGTTTGATCCGGAATTCCTCATATTCTTCATGAGCCTTGGCTATGGCCATCTCGTGGGAAATTTTTCCCGCATGTCTCAGAATCTGCTGGTCGGTGAAGTTGAGGAATCTTTCCACTTGCGTTAGCCAGTCTTTCATGGTCATGATCCGGTGGTTCAATGCCCACAGCTCAGCAAAATCAATGAACATGGTCACCAGCCGGTTCAGTTTCGATACTTCTTCCCGGTTCAGATAGTTCTTAGCCACCGTAACATCGCTTTCCAGAACTTTGCCCTTAGGCGAATTCTTCCAAGTTGTCAAACCCATGAATGGTTTCTCGCTGTCCGCCCGTTGAAAGCAATCTCTACGGCAGTCTTGCCTGTAGTGGCGAAGTGGAGCTGGTTCTGGACGATCTGGTAGAAAAGCAACGTCTCTTCACTGTTTCTCCGGTAATCACTGCTGCACTGCTCAAACACGTCCGCTATCTTCTGGTAGGCCCGTCGCTTACTGGCACGAATTTCTCTAATCTTTTCCAGAAGCTCATCGAAATAGTCTTTTCCAAAAGCCCGGCCGTTTTTGAGCCTCTCGTCGTCCAGCACAAAACCCTTGACGATGTATTCCTGTAAACGCGTTGTGGCCCATTGACGAAACTGCGTGCCCCGGTGCGAACGCACCCGGTACCCCACGGCAATAATCATTTCCAGATTGTAAAAGTCCACCATGCGGGTGACTCGGCGAGAACCTTCGGTTTGAACTATTCGACATCTTCGAATAGTTGCCTCAGGGGAAAGTTCACCATCATCATAGATGCTCTTGATATGGTGGTTGATTGTATTTACACCGACTTGAAACAGATCGGACAAGAGCTTTTGGCTGAGCCAGACGTTGCCCATTTCCATACGAACTTCAATGCGTTGGCGGCCGTCCTCGGTAGTATAGAGCAGAAACTGACTTTTTTCAGGAAGAGCATTATCTTTTTGTGGCTTTTTTCTGCTCATAGACTCCTCACATTCGTTAACCCGTGCTGCCTAAGGATGGCCGTGAGGTTGGTTTTGGCCACGTCGTCGGCAAAGGCGCTGCCGCGAAAATACGCGGTGCTCTCCACTGCCGGAGCCAGTTCTTTGTGCCAGTCCGCGATTCCGAGCCCCAGCGGCTCGATCTCTTCCAGGCTGATTCTCGGAGTCAGGCAGACAAAGAGAGCCCCGGCGCCAATACTGTGGACCGTTTTTCCGGCGATGGTCCTTTGCTCCATAGACTCGCAGAGGTCGTGGTGTAAATACACATCATGAGTGTGGCCATAACCGATAATCGGCGGACTTGAGGTGTGGACCGTCCTATATGCCTCTCTCACGCAGTATTTCAAAACAATTTATCATCATCTTTCTTCGTAAGATAAGTGGCAATTGTTGCGGCAAGCATCACCACCAGTTCAGCCTCTTCCCATTTAGTTACTTCTCCATTTTCCACCTTATCCTCCTTCCGTGCTTTTACACCGTATTCCCAGTCACGGTCAAGTTGAAAGAATTATGCCGCCCAGGTTCACAAGCTCTTTGATCAAGCTCCATGATATCCTCCTCAACGGCGACATGATGCCGGATTGCCTTCGGGAAGCGATTCATAGACCGCGTCAGCCGCAATAGATCCCAATTCAGTTCCATAATTCATACATAACCGGTAGGTTGATGCCTCACCGCAACATTTTGAATGCAAAGTCCATTAAAAGATGTTATGACCTATCG
>JADFXY010000264.1:0-6689 GCA_015233355.1 Deltaproteobacteria bacterium
AATAACATTGACTGAGGCTCTGGAATTCAATCGTCTCTGAATATTGATTTGCTGATTACCTTCGGGACCGCCGGACTTCAATTCAAAAAAGTGATGAACTCCCGCGGGCATTGAACTATGATTACGCTGATTGACAATGATAAGGGCATGTGCCGGTTGTCCCTATAATTGATGAAACTGCCCAAAAAAGAGCTCATCCCGCCTAACGTTGTCTCCTACCCATCTGTGCGCCTGGCCAAGGGTCGGCGCGGTCATTCAGTTTCTGAGTTTTTCCCTGGATAAAAAGGATTTTGTCGGCTGTTTGCTTAAAAGACAAACAAGTCAACAAAATAGTTGACTATTTAAGATCTTTTGGGGCATTATTCATGATCCGCTAAAACTCTATGAGATGGACATCAGGCCGCCCATTCCGGCGTGGTATCATCAACCCAACCCTATGGATGTTATAGATCAGCCAATTGCAAAAAAATTTGATTATATGGGCATTGAGCATAGTTTGTTCAAACGTTAGGGAGGCTGAATCCCGTATCGGGAACAATAAAGGACCGGCAGATACCTACAAGAGAACATGCGCCCCGTTTTTTTGAATATTAAGATGAAACGGCGGCCGCCTTTTGGCTCCCAGGGTTATGCGCTTCTTGATCCGGGATAATCAGTAAACTTCCAGGCCCGTACTTGACCCTAAACTTAGAAAAGGAGACACTATGAACAGGCGTAGCAAGAGATGGCCCATGATCCTGGCCGGCGCGATTTTAGGCGTAGCTTTGGCCCTCGGAGGCGTCAATTCGGTTTGGGCCAAAGAGATCAAGCTGACCTATTCCATCTTTTTCCCAGCCACCCACGGTCACACCCTTCTGGCCATGGAATGGGCCAAGGAAATAGAAAAACGGACTAAAGGTGAATTGAAAATTAATATATTCCCGGGCGCCACCCTGACCCCGGCCGATCAAACCTACGACGCCGTGGTCAAAAACATTGCCGACATAGGAATGGCCGTTCTCAGCTACAACAAAGGCCGGTTCCCCTTGTGCGAGGGTCTGGACCTGCCCTTAGGCTACACCAGCGGGTTGCAAGCCACCAGGCTGACCAATGCTTTTTATCAGAAATTCCAGCCCAAAGAACTGAATGACGTCAAGATCATGTATCTCCACGCCCATGGACCGGGAATTCTCCACACCAAAAAGCCGGTGTCCACTTTGGAAGAGTTAAAAGGGCTTAAGATCCGTTGCTCAGGCACAAGCGCCAAGGTGGTCAGCGCCCTGGGCGCCACTCCCGTGGCCATGCCTCAAAATGAATCCTATGACGCTCTGCAGAAAGGCGTGGTAGACGGCCTGGTCACCCCCATTGAATCCCTCAAAGGCTGGAAGTTTGCGGAAGTGATTAAGTCCACGACCCAGAATTTCGGTTCGGCCTACACCTTGACCTTTTTTGTGGCCATGAACAAGAAAAAATGGGACTCCCTGCCGCCTGAGATCCAGAAAATCGTCACCGAGGTTAACCAGGAATGGATCGATAAGACCGGCCGCGGATGGGATGATTTCGACAAGATCGGGACCGAGTTTACCTTAGCCCAGGGCAACAAGATAATTAAGCTCACCCCGGCGGAAGACGCCCGTTGGGCTGCGCGGGTCGCGCCCGTGTTGGACGAGTACGTCGCCAACATGAAAGCCAAAGGCTTGCCCGGCGCCGAGGCTTTGAAATTTTGCCGCGATTTCCTCAAGGCTGAGCCGGTGGCCAAGTAATTAAGCAAGGACGACGCAGCCGGTGAAATCTTGCCGGCTGCCGCCATAGGAGAAGAAAATGACCGGTTTTTCCAATCTGGTGCGTCTCACAGCCCGTCTTTGTTACACTCTGTCCGGCTGCGCGTTGGCCGGCATTGTGCTTTTGACGGTCACTGATGTCTTACTCCGGATGTTGAAGCATCCCATTGTGGGGACCTACGAGTTGGTCGGACTATTGAGTGCTGTAGTCATCGGGATGTCTATTCCTCAGAGCACTCTTGATCACGGCCATGTTCTGATGGATTTCTTGACCAATCGGTTTCCTCCGGGTCTCAAGATTTTTTTGGAGGTGTTTACCCGGCTGCTTGGAATGATTCTATTTTTAGTTATCAGTTGGAACTTGTGGTGCTTCGGCGATGATCTGAGAACAGCGGGCGAGGTTTCATTGACCTTACAAATTCCTCAATTTCCTGTAGCTTACTGTATTGCAGTGAGCTCTTTGATCCAAAGCCTGGTGCTCTTAGTTCTGGCCTTGGAAAAGAGAAAGAAGAGGTTTTCACATGAGTGAGTTGGCCATGTTGGGATTGATTCTCACTTTCCTGTTCGTCCTTTTTTCTCTGGGGCTGGAGATAGGCTTCGCCATGGCCCTGGCCGGATTCCTAGGCTTCGGCATAGTCGTCAACTGGGATGCGGCGTTTAACCTGTTGGCCAAAGATATTTTCAGCGTCTTCAGTTCCTACGGCCTGACCGTTATCCCCTTGTTCGTCTTAATGGGTCAATTGGGGGCCAATGGCGGAGTTGCCCGAGATCTGTATAACGCGGCCTATAAGTTCATCGGCCATGTGCCCGGCGGGCTGGCCATCGGCACTGTCGGGGCGGCCACGGCCTTCAAGGCCATTTGTGGCTCCTCTCCGGCTACTGCCGCCACCTTTGCCTCCATTGCCGTCCCAGAGATGGACCGCTACGGCTATGACAAGCGCCTGTCTTGCGGGACCGTGGCCACTGTCGGCACCCTGGGCATCCTTATCCCGCCTAGCGTGGTCTTGATTGTTTACGGCATCCTGACCGAGACGTCCATCGGAAAGCTGTTCCTGGCCGGGATTATTCCAGGCTTCATCATGGCCGGGTCATTTGTGGTGACCCTGGTGGTGTGGACCCGGATCAATCCTAAAATCGGCCCGGCCGGTGAGCGCTCCTCCTGGTCCGAGCGATTTAAGTCCTTACCTCCAATCTTTTGGGTCCTGTTCATCTTTCTCATTGTCGTCGGAGGCCTGATGGAAGGGTTGTTTACGCCCACCGAGGCCGGCTCTGTCGGGAGCTTCGGCGTCTTGATCCTGACTTTGATTAAGAAAGAGATGACCTTCCCGCGTTTGATTAAGGCAATTAAAGATACACTCCGCATTTCCTGCATGGTTTTGACCTTGATCGCCGGAGCTACTGTTTTGGGTCATTTCTTCCTCATTACCAGGACACCTTACTATGTGGCCACCTGGTTGGAGGGGTTGGCTGTGCCCCACCTGGTGATCATGCTTATAATCATCGCCATCTACCTGATCGGGGGCTCATTCATCGAGCATCTGGCCTTCTTGATCCTGACCACGCCCATCTTTTTGCCGGTGGTGGTCAAGATGGGTTATGACCCTATCTGGTTTGGAATTATTGTCAGCGTAGTGACTATGATCGGAGTGATCATCCCGCCAATGGCCTTGAATGCCTTCGTGGTTTCGGGGGTGACCGGGGTGCACCGGAGCGTCATTTACCGGGGCATCTATCCCTTTCTTATCGGCATGACTATCTGTTTATTCCTCTACCTGCTATTTCCCCAATTGTCGTTATGGCTACCCTACCACTTCATGAGGTAAATAAATGAGCAGCCCGTACTGGAATCCTTATCTGGAGACCCTGCCGTTAGAGCGCCTTAAAACTCTTCACTTGAAGAAGTTCAAATATATTCTGAACTGGGCTTATGAACGTTCACCCTTTTATCGAGCCTTATACCAGGAGGCCGGGGTTCACCCCAACGACATCCGGTCACTCGATGATATTACCCTGGTGCCTAAAGTCGATAAGGGTCTATTGAAGTCCGCTCAGTCACGGCCGCCCTTTCCCTATGGGGATATCCTGGCTGTTCCGCTTGAGGAAGTGGCTGAGTATCGCCAGACTTCCGGGACAACCGGGGCCCCGCTGTACCAGGCCGACACCTGGGCCGACTGGGAATGGTGGTCTGAATCCTGGGCATATATCCTCTGGTCGCAAGGTTACAGGCCGTCGGACCGGGTCTTCTTTCCCTTTGGCTACAACGTGTTCGTGGCCTTTTGGGCCGGTCATTATGCGGCCGAAAAACTAGGCTGTGAGGTGATCCCGGGCGGGGTGCTCGATACAGCGGCCCGGGTTCTGAAAATCCAAGAGCTATACCCCACGGCCATGATGGGCACCCCCACTTATATCTTGAATATGGCAGAAACGGCCCGAAGCCGTCTTAAGATCGACCCGGCCGGTTTATCCATCAACAAAATCACCTGCGCCGGGGAGCCGGGGGCCTTAATCCCAGGGACCAAGAAACGCATCGAGGAAGCATGGGGCGCCAAGGTTTTTGACCATGCCGGAGCCACCGAGATAGGGGCCTGGGGTTACGAATGCTCCCATCAATCCGGAGGCATGCACGTCAATGAGGCCTTCTTCCTGGTCGAGATTGAAGACCTGGAGACCGGAAAGATTATCAACGAACCGGGAAAACAAGGCAAAATGATTATTACCTCCTTCGACCGTCAGGCCCAGCCGTGTATCCGCTTCGATTCCAAGGACGTAATCGAGTGGGCCGAGGAACCTTGCCCGTGTGGCCGGACTTTCCGCCTGGCCAAAGGAGGAGTCTTGGGCCGGTCCGATGATATTACCAAAGTTAAGGGCGTGCTATTGTCACCGGGAGCCATCGAAGCCGTAGTCCGAAGCTTTCCCGAGTTGGGCGACGAGTTCGAAGTGGTCGTGGATCGCCCCGGTGAAACGGACCGGATCAGCCTCAAAGTCGAACTGCGGCCCTCAGCCCAAGACCAGGCTGACCAGATCCTCCCTCGGCTGAAAAATGAACTACGACTCAAGACTAATCTTGGTTACGACATTTCCATCCATCCCTACGGTCAATTGCCCAGGTATGAAGTTAAAGCCAGGAGATTTAAAGATATGAGAAAGGATCACTAGATGATGGCCTCCGAAGTGCAAAATTTGACCTCTGAGTCAGAAAAACTTGACTACTTCAGGCAGGTGGTGGCCCGGTTGCAAGATGACACCGCTGCCTTGACTGCCGCAGGCGAGGCTTTCCCGGCCTTGTGGCGTAATGCCTTGCGGTTGGAAGCTACCCTGAAGATGATGGCCCTTGATTTGGCCGACTAGGTGGAGTCAACTTGAATTTGGGTGATACTTCTGCATGAAATCCGCTGAGGACTGGAGTCCTGGGACTTACCGAGAGACGGATGTCTCAGTGTCTCCACCCGGAGAGACCGGCCTGAAGGTCTATCCGCTTGTGGTGGTTTTTGCCTGGCATGGCGTTGAAAGGAGCGTTAGATGGCCATTGTGACCATTTCGCGGCAAGTGGGCAGCCTGGGTGACGAAATAGCCCAGGCCCTGGCCGAGGATCTGGGTTATCGACTGGTGGGTGAGAAAGAGCATCACCTTCTGGCTGGGAAATATGACCCGGAATTTACTGAAAAACTGGAGAGATTTGAGAAGGAACAGGGCCCCGGTTTTTTCGAGCGTTTGTTTTTCAGCACCCCTATTTACTTAAGTCTTTATCAGGCCCTGGTTTACGAACTGGCCGGCGAGCGCCGGGTTGTCATCCTCGGTCGCGGCGCCCAGATCGTCCTCAAGGATATCCATCAGGTCTATCGGGTGAGGGTGGTGGCGCCCATGGAGTGCCGGGTGGAGCGGATCAGCCGGGCCAAGGATATGAATGTCGAGACGGCGCGGGATTTCGTCAAAAAATATGATCACCGCCGCCGGGCTCTGATTCGGCAGGTATTTGATCACGACCCCATGGACTTTGAACTTTATGATATGTTTTTAAACACCTATCGGATGGATGTGGCGGCCGGGGTAGCCATCATCAAATCTGCGGTGGAGGAAGTAAGGCGGCTGCAGCCTGTAGAGGAAGCAACCAACATTTTAATGGCGTTAGCTCTGGGGAAAAGGGTGGAGGCCAAGATCAGGACCGAATTCCCTGGTCGAGCGATTGAGGTCAAGGGTGAATTAAACGGCCTCATGCTCCTTACCGGGGAGCTGCCTTCGGGAGACGACACTCGGGCGGCGGAAGAGGTCGCCTTGGCTTACCCAGGCGTGACCGGTGTGGTCAATAACCTGCGGACCACGACTTTTGCCTATGGCTTTTAATGGGCCGCCCTCTCATCTTCTCCAAACCCGGTTGCCGCTGATTATACAAGCTCTACGCGCCCAAATACGCCATTCAAAGTTTTAGGAACCTCAAACCTGAAATGGGCAACCCATGACCGGCAACTAACAAACATAAGTTACCAGGAGAGAGAAAAATGCTTTTACCCAAATTCGATTATCATGAACCTGCTACCCTGGGTGAGGCCTGTCAGATTATGGGGGACTTGGGCCAGAAGGCCAAGGCCCTGGCGGGCGGTACCGACCTGATCGTGAATATGAAAAAGAAGATTTTATCTCCAGCGTGTTTGGTCTCTTTGGGTCGAATCAAGGAATTGAAAAAAATAGATAGTTCTAATGGGCTATTGAAAATTGGAGCTGGTTTAACGGCCGCCGAAGTAGCTGAAACTGAAGAGATTAAAAATAATTATAGCGCCTTGAGCCGAGGGGCCTCCTGTTTGGGTTCACCTTTGATTCGAAATCTGGCGACCATTGCCGGCAACCTGGTCTCGGCCAGACCTGCAGCCGATTTCCCGCCGCCTCTCATGGCCTATGGGGCCAGGGTGGTGTTAAAAAGTAGTTCGGGGGAGC
>JADFXY010000265.1:0-6677 GCA_015233355.1 Deltaproteobacteria bacterium
GGTAAATAGCAAATTTAATATACTATCTAATAATGGGAATCCCAATTGCCGGTTCCTCTGGGGTGACCCGCAATCCACGGCCGGTAGTTCCCTGGGATTTGGGTCCAGCACGGTCGTGACCCCCAACACCACTACTGCCAGCCAGTCGCCGGTGGCCTTTAACGTCGTCAAGGGATTAAACGATACCTTCCAGATTAGTGTCGATGGCGGCGCCTCGGCCCATACCGTAACGGTAAAGGTTCCTTCCGGCGGAAGCAGCCTAGGCTACACGGGGGCCGGATTGGCTCAAGCGGTCAATAATACCTTGGCTGCGGCGCTTCCTCCTATCCCGGCCAAGGTAACTTATGATCACAGTGTCTTTACCTTTTCGGCCGGGTCCCAGGGGCATTTGTCGGAACTAAGCCTGGCGGCCGGGACGGCCAATAACCTGTTAGCCGGGATGCAAATCAACACCACCTTGCCGGTGGCTAATTTTAAAACGGCATACGGAACCGAGCAGGGTACGGTGGGTGATTTGATTGATGCCCTAAACGGCGCCAATATGAACTTGGCCGCGACTATTAACCCGAATAAGACGGGGGTCCAGATAGACTCGACGCTGACCGGGACGATCTTGACCGTAGCCGACATCAACGGCGGTAATACCGCCAATCAACTTGGGATTGCCGGGTTGCGGGATGTTCTGACCTCTCCGGTCAAGCCCTTGGGTGATGGTTCCGATTTGTCGCCCGGAATTAGTCTTGATGGCCCCGGCTCTGTCAACTCTTCGCAGCCGATAACCCAGTTCCAGATCGTGGCCGGTCAGGCCGCTCAGATAAACTCGGCCGTAAACACCGATTCCAATTTTGTCTTTACCACCGGCGTGAACGACAGTATCAACTGGGATCCCGATGGCGCAGGCCCTGCGGCGGCAACGGTGGTGTCTTTGACCACCAATGGCGGGCTGACTTCCGGTCAGGCCTACTCGGGACAGGACGTGGCCGCAGCCTTAAAGAAAGCCTTGGAAAGCACTGGGACCCCAAATGATACTTTCGACGTTCAATATGATTTGTCCCAGAATAAGTTTAACATCACCAATACCGCCGGGAATTCCAATCCGATCTCGATTAATTGGACCAACGCCGGTTCCACCGCGGCCAACGTACTGGGGTTCAGCACGGATAGTAATCTGGCCGTCGGTCAGCAGGCCACGGCGAATGCGGCCAGTGCGTTCAATATCATTGCCGGAACCAACGATCAGTTCCAGATTACGTCCACTCCGCCCGGCGGGGCGGCCCAGTCCATTACCGTCCCGGCCGGAAACTACACCGGACCGCAACTGGCTTCGGCCATTCAAACCGGGCTGGATACCGCCTTTGGTGGCCGCCAGGTATCGGTGGCATTCAATGGGACGGGGTTTAATTTCGTAAACCAGGTGTCCGGCAATGCCTCAAGCCTCAACCTGACCAGTCCGGCCGGTAACACTTTGCTGGGTTCTTTGGGCCTGCCGGCCGGTAACTATAGCGCCACCGGTTCCGGAGCGGCTGATGCCAACAACGTCCTATATTTGTCGGAAGACAACGGGGTTAGGGGAATCTCGGTCAACATCCCGGCCGGAAACTACACCAACTGGCAATTGGCCAACACGATTCAAAAGCAGCTCGATGGAGCCAATTCTCCGTTAAAGGGCACATACGCCGTGGCGGTGGATGATACTACCGGAACCTTTAGTATTAACGAAACCTCGGGACAACACACCTTTGCCCTGGATAAATCCCGCGGCACGGCGGATGAAACGCTGGGCTTCACGGCCAACCAGATCAGTTACGGGAGCGTTCGGAAATCGGATACGCCGGCCTACTTCTCCATTACGGTCCCGGCCAACAGTTCTTTTCTTTTGACTGTGGACGGAATAGGGTCCAATCCGATTAAGATCGATCCGGGGCGCTATGATTCCAATGGCTTGATGCGACAGATATATAGTAAAATTAACGGCGATCCTGGGGCCGTGCCGCCCATCCCCGGGGACCCGAATATAGCCCCGCTGAGTAATGTTCAGGTGAATTATGATCCCAAAGTAGGATTCGTTCTTAAGTCCGGCACCAGCGGTCATAACTCCACGATCACTGTGGCCCCGGACAATACTCCTGGGGCTGTGGATTTCTTGCAGACGATCTCTTTAGATCCCAGCACTGCCCGGCATGGAGTTGATTCTACCCGATTGTCCGATTTTAATTCCGGGGCGGGAGTGAGTCCCGGTAAGGTGGCTTTTACGGACATGAGCGGCGATACGGCGACGATTGATTTCAGCCGGGCCGTGACCATGCAGGACGTGGTTAATGGGATCAACAATTATGGAGCGACCCATCCCGGCTCAACCTTTTCTCTTAAGGCGTCTTTATCTGGAGATAACAAGAGCCTGGTGCTGACCGATACCCAACCCACGGCTAAGGGAGCGATTCAGGTCCAAGAAGGATCAGCCGGCACTAGTACCGCCAAGGACTTAGGGTTATTGGGCGTAAGCAACGAAGGTGTGGCCACTTACACCGGAACTGATTTGAATCCCAACATAAGCCGGCTTACTGCGGTGGACGTATTGGGCGGCGGAACAGGATTGTCCGATGCCTTGAAAAAGATCCAAGTAAATATAGGGGCAAAAAGCGCGGATTTTGATTTGTCATCGGCCGTAACCGTCGGAGATTTGCTTGACATCTTAAATAAAAATGATATAAGTTTGTATGCTGGAATTAACGATCAGAAAAAAGGCATAGACCTAAGCTCGCTGGCAAATGGGAAAACGCTATACGTTGAAGAGGAACAAAAGGTGGCATCGGCCACATATGATCCGGCGGTAAATGGTAAGCAGTGGGAAAAAACTGCCGCGCTTCTGGGAGTTAAAGGTTCTTCCGATACGTTGGGCAATCTTTTTGCGTTGCGGGACGCTTTGGCCAACAATGATCAAGCTGCCATTAATAACACTATTGACCCGATCTCTGCCGGGTCGACTCGGACGGCTGATGTGAATGCCGACGTTGGATCACGTTCCAGCCGACTTGACGCTACCAACAGCTATATGGACACATTAAGTCAGAACATGTCGACTTTGTTGGGTAACGTGGAGTATGCCGATATGACTACGGCCATCACGGAGATGCTCGCCCAGCAGCAAAATCTTCAGGCGGCAATGTCCTCATCCACTAAGGTTATGTCTTTGAGTCTCGTTAATTTTATTCAATGATTTTGGGTTGCGGGTTTCTATTTGCGTGTCGGAAGCAAGTGTCTGGCAATAAACGACAATAAAAGATAGATATCTGGATCAGCACCCGGAGAGCTTCTACTGGTCACCCGCAACTCCACCCCATCAGATGCCGATGGATGCGATGCGGCCAGGGTTGAGAGACAGTAATTATTCTTAGCCGGAGCGATAATGGACAGACTTAAACCACATACCTGAACGCCATTGATTATGTTGAGTTAACGGTATCTTATGGTCATACTAGGCTTCTTGAGCAAGCGGCAAGACAAAACCCAGAAAGCGGAATCCATAAACCTCCTGTCCCGCATTTCGAAAATGGGGGGGGTAGTAGATATCGTTGTGGAGGGAACCGACTTCCGGTCGACTAAGATTGTATCAGTCGATGATGACAAGATAAAATTGATTCAACCGGTCCCTCGAATTTTGAAATCGCAGATCGGAGACCGGGTCAAGCTTGCCTTTGCCATAGACTTCAAAAAAATGGCCGGGAAAGAAAGCATGAAAATGGGCCTCGACGCTTTGATTGTCGATTGCATTGATGAAGGCCAGAAATTATTTGAGCAGTTTGTCATCATCCAACTAACGGATTTTTCTATCCGCAGCCTTAACAAAAGAAGATACTTCCGGGCAAATATCAGACCCACCCATGATGTCCAGTTGGTTATCCAGAATAGAAATGTATCAAGTGTAAGAATATTGGATCTTTCGGCCGGCGGGGCCGGGATCATTTACAAATCGAACGTGGAGAATAAATTGGCCGCGGGTATGGAGATCGGACTGAGCCTGAAAATAGGCCGGGACAGTTTCCAACTGAAAGCGAAAGTGGCTAGAGTCGCCGTTTACCAGGCCAACAAGAGTTACAATTTTGCCGGTCTGTTTTTCAAGTTGAAGGAGAAATCCCGGGATGATAGACTAATCACAGAAAAGATCGCCAATTTTGTGCAGCGAATTGAATTGGAAGATCGTCCCCCAGGAACCTGGTGATCAGCCTAAATAAAATCGATTTATGTTTGACCTTGATCCAGAGTATTCCGGAATGATCTCCGTAGGCTAAACAAAATGACTTATTCTTTGATATAGATGCTTGACCCGGTCAGGTAAAGGGATTATAATTCGTTGGGCTTAGTGACCCAACAGCCCGATTCTAGTTAGACGTTTATTAGTGTTCGCCTGCGACTAACCGACTCGCCCAGAGCACTGTAACCAGCGTTTTCGGCGAATGGAGTTGGACATTGCTTATTTTGACACGGAAGTCGGGCGAGACCATCACCATTGGTGACAATATTCGGGTGACGGTGGTTGAGGTCAAAGGCAACCATGTCAAATTGGGGATAGAGGCACCAAGGAACGTGATTGTCCACCGCCAGGAGATTTACGAAAGAATCCAGGAAGAAAACATCGAGGCGGCCCGTCAGACCCCGGTCGATCTCGGCCAAGTGGCTAACCTATGGAAAAAACGCAAACAGGAACCAGAAGAGAGTTGAATTTGAGCCAGCTACCAGATACCCCTTTGGCAAACTTCAAGACCGTCCGTTTTGGGGAAATTCAGTATTCGCCCCAACAAATTATCCGAATGGACCGGGGGATATTGGGCTTTGAAAAAAGGAAGCTCTATACGATCATCGAACGCCCAGAGGATTTTCCCTTTAAATGGCTTCAGTCGCTAGATGATCCTGGGTTAGCCTTCGTTATCATGGATCCTCTTCTGTTCAAACCGGATTACCGCATTCAAATCAGTTCAGCCGAGGCGGAAATCATCAAAGCCGATGACATTAGTAAGTGCATCGTATTCGTGATTATATCCGTGCCGACCGATCCCAGTCAAATGACAGCCAATCTGCTCGGGCCGATCATCCTGAATACCGAGAAGCGCCTGGCTACCCAGGTAGTCCTTTCCGACCAGGAATACTCTACTCGGCATCGGGTGATAGCCTAAATCTTCTCTCCCCATGTCCGGTTCTACTCGCCTGTTCACCTGGTAGGCTTCCGCCCAGGACTCGTGCGGATGAAGATTTTCACCCCGTCGCGGTCAATCAAAATTCCTCTAAGTCAACTCATCTATTCTCCCCTGGTGCCTGATGGACGTCGCCTTTCCTTAAGTTAATCAACACCTGCCTGAAGCCGCCGGCTTCCCTGGCGATGGACAAGAAAATTGCGGACTAAGCTAGAATTGTGTTGATATATTTTTATCCAGGCATTAATATTACCAACTTATATGGTCCCAGATGTTTTCAACCCCTGGCTTGAAGGAAACTAACCTAAAGATTTATCTTCGTTTACCTGAGTCTATACAAAGGATTCGATAGCCTATATGAAAAACCCATTCAAGAGAAAGAAGTCACCCTCAGGGACAGACTCCCGATTTGGTAACGGTCCCCAATCGGATGACGATGTCCTGATCAGACCAATGAGAGGCAGGCATGAGCTGTCCATTGCACCCACCGCAGTTCTGGTTCTATCTCCGCTGGATTTGCGCCAGTTTCTGCGGGAAGTGGCCCCGGAAGCCGATGTCACTAAAAGGTATGACCCTTATTTTGGGCTCTGGGAGGGGATCTACAATGACACCCCTTTTGCAGTCGCCGGCCCCGCCCTGGGCGCCCCTCAGGCGGTGATGGTTTTAGAAAAGCTAATCGCCCTGGGGGCTAGAAAGATACTCTTTTTCGGTTGGTGCGGCTCCCTGCAACCGGATCTCCATATCGGCCATTTTGTGCTCCCGACTGAAACCATGCCTGAAGAGGGGACCTCGGGCCACTATCCCATCTGGCCGGACGAACCCAAACCCAGTTCCGCATTGGTCAAGATCATTGAAAACACCTTGGCGGCTAATGGCGGCAGAGTCAGACAAGGAAAGGTTTGGACTACGGACGCGCCGTATCGGGAGACGGTAGAAAAGGTGTCTCGGTATGTCGACCAGAATGTCCTGGCTGTGGAGATGGAGGCTTCGGCCCTGTTGACCGTGGCGGTTTTCCGAGGGGTGGAGGCGGCGGGGTTGCTGGTTGTTTCCGATGAACTGTCCAGCCTGAAGTGGAAGCATGGCTTTCGGGACCCGGTTTTTAAAGAAGCGGCTGTGACCGGCTTTAGGAGCATTGCCGAGGTGGCGTCCATCATCTAACTGATTCCGCCTCGTGGCAATGGTTGGCGAACCCGGATAGTCTCGCCTGTCGTTGGTCCCCGGAGAGATGGTTTGCTAATGATGGTGTATTAATCTCCGTTTGGGAGCAACAAAAAGTAATCTCAAGGCCAGGTTTCCGGCCTGCACCCGGTGGCCTGCCCGGCTGGTGGACAAGAACTGATTCCCATGGACCCAAGAGAGCGGATAGAAGAACTTAGACGGCAAATCAACTATCATAATTATCGTTACCATGCGGCAGATGATCCGGCCATCCCTGATGATCAGTATGATCTTCTATTTAATGAACTAGTTCGGCTTGAAGCTGCGTTA
>JADFXY010000266.1:0-6650 GCA_015233355.1 Deltaproteobacteria bacterium
CAGCCCAATGCTTGTTGGGTTTGCGGGCCGCAGGTGGCGCTCCTCGATGCTCAGGGCCGATCCTGGGCTGAAGATGATCCGATCAAGGCCGCGGCGGCCCACCTGGCCTCCGGGGCCATCCTGGCCATTAAAGGACTGGGCGGCTTTCACCTGGCCGTTGACGGGGCCAATGGTCCCGCGGTAGCCGAGCTGCGACGGCGGAAACACCGGGAAGAGAAGCCCCTGGCTTTGATGGTCAAGGATGTGGCGGCCATCAGCGCCCTGGCCCAGGTCTATCCCCCGGAACCGGCCCAATTGACTTCGCCCCGGCGGCCCATCGTCTTGCTCCGGAAAAAGGCCGATGCCCCCATCGCCGTGGAAGTGGCCCCGGGAAACCAGTTTTTCGGCGTCATGTTGCCCTATGCCCCGCTGCACTACCGGCTGTTTGATGCCGGGCTGTTCACGGCCCTGGTCATGACCACCGGGAACATCAGTGAGGAGCCCATCGTCATCGACAATGCCGAGGCAATGGCCCGCCTCAGCCGGATAGCCGACTTCTTTCTGGTCAATAACCGGGACATCTACCTGAGGACGGATGATTCGGTGATGCGGTGGCTGGATGGTCGGCCTCGGCTCATCCGCCGGTCTCGCGGTTTTGCCCCGCAACCGGTCTTTTTGAAGCCGCACCTACGCCCGATCCTGGGTTATGGAGCCGAAAAAAAGAACACGGTTTGCCTGGCCTATGGAGAGAATGCCTTTTTGAGCCAACACGTGGGGGATCTGGAGAATCTGGAAACCCTCGATTACCTGAGCCTGACGGTGGACCACCTGAAACGGATTATGTCCATTGAACCGGAGATAGTGGCCCATGATCTCCACCCGGAATATTTGAGCACCAAATATGCCTTGACCCTGACCGGCGTGACGCTCGTCGGTGTGCAGCATCATCATGCCCATATCCTGTCCTGTCTGGCCGAGCACGGGCTGGAAGAACGGGTTATCGGGGTGGCCCTGGACGGGACCGGTTATGGGACCGACGGCCGACTCTGGGGGGCGGAAGTGCTGGTCGTGAACAAGGGGGAATTCTCCAGGGCGGCCCAGTTTGCCTACCTGCCTTTGCCGGGCGGGGAAGCGGCGATTCGGGAACCCTGGCGGATGGCCGTATCTCTGTTGAACCACACCTATGGGCCTGAGTCCATCCCGGTTGATTTGCCCGTGATGCGGCATGTCCCGGAATCCAAGATCCGATTTATCCTTCAGATGATGGTCAGACAGGTGAACAGTCCGCTGGTCTCCAGTTGCGGCCGGCTTTTTGACGGGGTGGCCTCGTTGATCGGATTGCGGCATGACGCGGCCTACGAGGGCCAGGCGGCCATTGAATTGGAAATGATCGCCGCGGCCGACCTTGCTCCACTCGATGCCGGCTATCCCATGTCCTGGGTTCGCGAATCAAGCCATCGAATAGTGGACCTGAAGCAGTTAACCGAGGCCCTGGTCGCGGATGTCCGCCACGGTGTCACCCCGGATGTCATCAGCCGCCGTTTCCATGCCGGGCTGATCCGATTGTTCACCGGCTTATGTTTGGAAGTAGCGGAGGAAACCGGCATCCGGACGGTCGTCCTGAGCGGCGGAGTGTTCATGAATGCCATTATCCTGACCGGTCTGACCGCGTCATTGAACCAGGCCGGGTTCACGGTTTATTCCAACCAGGAAGTACCCACCAACGACGGCGGTATCGCCCTGGGCCAGGTGTTGGCGGCTCATTATCTAACGCAGTAACCTGGTTGCATGTTACATGATACCGGTTACACGTTGCTGGTTACATGTTGATGGTTTCTGGTTACAGGTTACTTACCACTGCTTTCTATTTATTTGATCAGATGACCTACGGGGCAACATTGGCAATACTTTCTGATGATCAATGAGTAAAAAACAACAAGCAACGAGCAACAAGCAACGAGCAACAAGCAACGAGCAACAAGCAACAAGCAACGAGCAACGAGTAACGTGCAACCGGCAACAGGTAACCAGGAACAGGAAATCGAATGAAATACGCTGATGAATATCGTGACGGCACCCTGGCTGCGGGGCTGGTCAGCCGAATCAAGAACCGGTCAACGAAGAAGATTCGGTTGATGGAGATCTGTGGCACCCATACCATGGCTATTTTTCGGCATGGAATTCGGACTTTGTTGCCGCCGACCATCGAGCTGATATCCGGACCGGGTTGTCCGGTCTGCGTCACCGCCACCGGTGATATCGACAAAGCCATCAAATTGGCCGGGGTGGATGGAGTCATTTTGGCCACTTTTGGTGACTTGATCCGGGTGCCGGGCAGTCGGTCTTCCTTAAAGGAGGAGCGGAGCCGGGGGGCTGATGTTCGGGTGGTCTACTCGGCCATGGATGCCCTGGATTTGGCGGTGAAGAATCCTGACCGGGAGGTGGTGTTCATCGGCATTGGGTTTGAGACCACGGCGCCGACTATAGCCGCTTGCATCATTCAAGCCGGGACGCTGGGGGTGAAGAATTTTTCCGTCCTGGCCGCGCATAAACTCCTGCCACCGGCCATGGAAGCCTTGCTTTCCGCCGGAGACCTGGGCGTGGACGGCTTCATGTGCCCCGGTCACGTGACGACCATTATCGGAACGGCCTCTTATGAAGGCGTGGCCTCTCGTTACCGGGTTCCGTGTGTGGTGGCCGGGTTTGAGCCTCTGGATATCTTGCAGACTATCTCTATGCTGGTGGATCAATGCGAGGCGGGGTCGGCCGAGGTCCAGATTCAGTATTCGCGGGCTGTGAGCCAGGACGGTAACCTCAAGGCCCTGGCTGTGATGCATCGAGCTTTTGAGCCTTGTGACGCTGTCTGGCGGGGATTGGGGCCGATTCCTCTGAGCGGGCTGGGCATTCGTCCGGAATATGAGTTCATGGACGCGATGATCAAGTTTCATCCGGATGTTCCCGAAGTCAGGGAAAACCCGGCCTGCCGGTGTGGCGATGTCCTGCGCGGCGTGATCACCCCGGCCGAGTGCGGTTTGTTTAAGAAGGCTTGCCGACCGGAACACCCGGTCGGACCCTGTATGGTCTCTACGGAAGGCTCCTGTGCGGCTTTTTATAAATATTTTTGATGTGAATTAATGGAAGGCGTTAATAATTGACTAATTAACCGGCCCTATGGGATACTGAGACCATGGGGCCTTTCAGTTGGCTAAACCCGGAGCAAGTGATGGCGGCTATTTTCCTTGTTTATAATCTATTCATCTTGACCTGAGCTATAGGAACGATATAAAATCAATTAACCAAGATCGCAGGATAATGATCAATGACGAAATCAGGTACCCGAGGTTCCGACGAAGCTTTCTATCGATTGGCCAAGACCGCTACGGAGGCTATCCTAAAGCTGGTGGGGGTGGCGCCGGCGGATCAATATTGCATTCATGCCGACACGTTGAAGAGCAAGAGGATCTCTCCTGATATCGTCGCGATTCCCGCGACCGGAGTTGGTGATATTGTTATTATGGAATTTCAGGGGTATCATGATCCATACATTCGGTATCGGGTGGCGGCTGCGGCCGTCCTGTATTGCATTCAAGAGCAGAGGTCGTCGGCCCTTCTTCCGGCCATAATTTTTACCGAGCGATCCTTCCAGCACACCGCTTTACCGTTTGATATTTCTGACACTACAGGTCAATATCGGCTGTGCGGCAGGTTTCGAGAGATCATCTTGGAGGACTATACCGAAGGGCAACTGCTGGCCCTTGATCCCCGGCTGGTGGTGCTTGCTCCTTATACCTGTCCAACTAACACGGACAAGAACGAATTGGAACTGAAGGTTCACGGTTGGGGGGACCTGGTTCGGGAACTCTATCCTCAGGAGCAGCCCCACGCTCAGGTTGATCTCCTGGCCTTATTTCTGCTCAATAGATTTCGTCACCTGACCAGAGAGGATGTTGTGACTATGCTAAATTTTGACTTAGCCGATACTGCCGCAGGCCAAGATATCTTTAAATTAGGTGTCCAGAAGGGCGTCCAGAAGGGCGTCAAGCAGGGCGTTAAGCAGGGTGTCCAAAAGGGTCTGGCGCAGGGCATGCTGCAGAAGACCCGAGAAGATGTAGTCAAGATATTGGAACTCCGATTTGGCCGGGTGCCTCAGGAGGTCATTGATGTGACGAAGGAACTGGCCGACCTGGGCCGACTCAACGTCTTGCTGAATCGAGCTGTACTGGTCAGGGACATCGATGAATTTGTGGCCGCATTACGTCAACCTCAAGATTGAACAACTGAGCTGGATTATCGATGCCCCACCTTCTCCTATAAACCCTATGGCTGAAACAAAATTGTTGGAGCCGGCCTTAATGGTTCCAGCCGGTCAACCAGGGCCGTATTCGGAACACTCAACCCACAGTTGATCTCATCAGAAAGTGAAGTATTACAGAATATGAACCCAAAGAAAGAATACATCACATTGGATCACGGCAGCGGCGGCATAGCCACGCATCAATTGATCAGCCGGTTGTTCTTGCCGGAATTCAAGAATGACTGGCTCGCGCCGTTAGATGACAGCGCCGTTTTTGAGTTGAACGGGCTCCGGGTCGCCTTTACCACGGATTCGTACACGGTGAAGCCGATTTTTTTCCCAGGTGGTGATATTGGGAGCCTGTGCATCCATGGAACAGTGAATGATCTGGCTGTGATGGGGGCCAGACCGCTGTATCTTAGCGCCGGGCTGATCGTGGAGGAGGGGTTTCCGATAGATGATCTGCAGACCATCGCCGCGTCCATGTCGGCTGCCGCGGCTGAAGCCGGAGTGAGCATCGTCACCGGTGACACCAAGGTGGTCAGCCGGGGGCAGGCGGATGGCGTGTTTATCAATACCGCCGGGCTGGGGACGATTCCGGAAGGGGTCAAGGTATCCGGGGCCCTGGCCGAACCTGGCGATGATGTGCTGGTCAGCGGTCCGATGGGAGATCACGGCACGGCGGTGTTGCTGACCAGGGAAGGGCTGGTTTTTGACTCCCCCATCCGGAGTGACTCGGCCCCGTTGAACGGCCTGATCGCGGCCATTCTGCAGGTCACTAAGAATATTCATGTCTTCCGGGATCCGACTAGGGGCGGATTGGCCACGACCCTAAACGAGATTGCCCTGGCCTCCCGGGTGGGCATCAGATTGGCGGAAGAATTGATCCCGGTCAGGCCGGAGGTGGCCGCGGCCTGCGAACTCCTCGGCCTGGATCCCCTGTACGTGGCCAATGAGGGCCGGCTGATCGTCATTGCACCCCACTCCGAAACTGCGGCCATCCTCCCGGCCATGCAGCAACACAGCTATGGTGTCGGAGCCACGGTCATCGGGACCGTCACGGCTGATCATCCCGGCCGGGTATCGATGAAGACCACCATCGGCGGCACCCGTCTGGTGGACATGCTAGTCGGGGAACCCCTGCCTAGGATTTGCTAAGGGTTGAGCGTTGCGTGTTCCGGGTTATGTGTTGCGGGACAATGCCCTTGATTTAAGGGCCGGACGATCGCGCTAATCCTTTAAAATAGTTCATTCCGAATAAGCCCTGAAAGGGCGCTCTGGGTTAGCCCAGCGGCAACGCCCTGGGTAGGGGTGGCGACTATATAAAATGCCATCTAATGGTCACAAAACAGCTGGCAATTCCGTACTTCAACCGTAGCCGGATATCCCATTCAAATGAAATGACTTTGGGGGCGGGCCGACCTCCTAACCATTCTGCTGACACGTAACCTGCCGTATTTCCCAGGGCGTTGCCGCTGGGCTAACCTAGAGCGCCCCGTTGGGGCTTAAGCGGAATTGTCTATTTTATGGAAATTCGTCCGATGCCCCGTCAACGCGCAACCCGATTATGATTTTTTCCTGCCGGTTATCAGAAATACGGTAAACGGCCGCAATCCTCCCTCGGGAGTTGGTCTCAAGACCGTGGCGGCTGTCCGATCCCGGATCTGCTCAAATCCCGCCGCCTCCAAATCCCGGCCCAGGGCGGCCCGATCAAACCCGAAGTGGAAGACGCCTTGATTGTCGGGATGGAACTTACCGCCGTCGAGGTCCAGATCGGCCAGGCTGATATACCCGCCCGGGGCGGCGACCTGGTAGAATTGATCCAGGAGGGGCGGAATGTCCTTAATGTGGTGAAGAGTCATGCTGCTGGCGATCAGATGGTATAGCCCGTCCAACGTGTCGCCTTGCTCCAGGTCCAGGAGCCTGGTGGCGATCCTGGTCAGGTGCTGATTTTCAATTTTGGCCTTGAGGATGTCGAGCATTCCCGTCGAACTATCCACGCCGGTCAGGGAATTGACCAACGGCCGCAACAGAATAGTCAACAGCCCGGTGCCGCAACCGAAGTCCAGGACATCCATCTGCGGGGTCAGTTTGATTTCGGCGGATATGGCCTCGGCAATATCATTGACCAGCTTGACCCGTCTCGGCTCTTCATCCCAGGCGGCGGCCTTTTTGTCAAAATCCATCTTGTCATTGTTCATCTTAATCACTCCGTTGTCAGGTTACGTGTTGCGTGTTACGTGTTGCTGGTTACGGGTTGACGAGGCAACCAGACGAATTTCTATAAAATAGACAATTCCGCTTAAGCCCCAACGGGGCGCTCTAGGTTAGCCCAGGGCAGCGCCCTGGGTATGGGCGGCGACTATATGAAATACCA
>JADFXY010000267.1:0-6648 GCA_015233355.1 Deltaproteobacteria bacterium
CCCGCACGGGCAAAGGCTCAAACTCAAAACGTTTGGCCCGATCATATCCGGCGCCTCCTGGTCTTTGGCCGATGATGACGTCAACGCCGCTTTCCCTAAGATTCAGGGCCTGGGCGTGCCCCTGGGAGCCAAAGCCGATGACGGCCACTTTAGAGCCTTTTAACGTCTCTATCTTTGCATCAACATCATAGAATATCTTCATGACAATTTTCCTTTCTTACTTCGGGCCAGGGCAATAGACCCGGTGCGAGCGATTTCGGCAATCCCGAATGGTCTGATCAGGTCCAATAAAGCTTCGATTTTACCGCGGGCGCCGGTGACCTCAATTGTTATTTCATGGTGGGTAACATCCACTACTTTGCACCGGAAGATATCGACAATCCGCAGGATCTCTGCTTGATGACCGCCGCTGGTCTTGGCCTTGACCAAGGCCATCTCCCGTTCTACAAATTCGGTGCCCTCATAATCGATGACCTTAATGATATTGATCAGCTTGTTCAGTTGCTTGTTAATTTGCTCCTGAATCTGATTGTTGCCCCTGGTGACCAGCGTGATTCGGGAGACTTTATCATCCATGGTCGCGGCCACGCACAAACTCTCGATATTGAACCCGCGGGCGCTAAACAGTCCGGCCACCCGGGACAGCACTCCCGGTTCGTTATCGACTAGTATAGACAGAGTGTGTATTTCTTCCTTTTCGGTATCCATGTTGCTCGCCTTTTCTGACAGGTCATGTGATGGGGCCGGCATTCGAGCTGCCCCAATATGATTTGGCCCTTGGCCGTAGTCGTGTTTGGTGGGTCTCGGGTGCGGTTTTGGTCAACCGATCTAACCCTGGGACCATGTGGCGGAGAAGTATAACCCAAAAAATTCAGAAAGAAAAGAGGTAATATGGCGAGATGACGGCTTCCCGGTCGGATTTGACGAAAAAAGTTTTATTATTTTAAGTACCTGTGTTCAATTATTTAACTTTGTGACGGCCCGACATTACTTTGCCAAAACTTGACGAATAAGTTTGGCCAGAAGGGTGATATCGATTGGTTTGATCATAAATCCGCGGCACCCCATTTCCCTGGCTTTCTTTGCATCAATCGCCTCGCTGAATCCGGTGCAAAGGATAACCGGGATATCGGGCCGCCGGCGCATGATTTCCCGAGCCAGATTATCGCCGGTCATATGGGGCATGGCCATATCCGTAATCAACAAGTCAAAATCATCGGGATTGGCCATGAAGGCCCCCAGGGCTTCCACTCCGCCGGTCTTGGCGGTAACTCTGTATCCCAACCGTTCCAGCATCCTCTTGCATGTATCGACCAACCCCGGTTCATCATCCACCAGCAGCACGGACTCGGTCCCCTTGGGGATGACCTCTTCGATATCGCCATACGACTCGGGTTCCATTGAGACCGCCGGCAGCAGGATGTTAAAAGTGGAGCCGCGACCAGGGTGACTATAAACGCTGATGGCGCCGCCATGACTTTTGATGATGCCGTGGACGATGGCCAGGCCCATGCCGCTGCCTTGGCCGATATCTTTGGTGGTGAAGAAGGGGTCAAAGATGCGGTCAATGATGTTGCGGTCAATCCCATCGCCGGAGTCGCTGACGGTTAGTTTAAAGTATTGTCCCGGCTTCAGATCAATGTATCCGGCCGCTGAATCAGGATCAAGATAGAAATCATCCAAGCTGATGTCCAGTGCCCCGCCGTTTCCCGCCATGGCGTGGGCCGCGTTGGTGCCGAGATTTATCAGGACCTGATGGATTTGGATCTGGTCCCCCAAGACAGTCGCTTGCCCGGTAGATATTTCCGGCCGGATGATAATATTGGCCGGGAGCGAAGCCCGGAGAAATTTTATACCTTCTTGAATGATCAACGATATGTCAATCAGTTTTTTCTCCGGCTTGGACTGCCGGCTCAAGACCAATATTTGTTGGACTAAGTCCCTGGCCCTCTTTGCGGCTATAAATATCCCTTCTAAGAATTCCGGTTCAACGATACCCAATTTGGCGTCATCCAGGGCCAGTTGCGTGTACCCGAAAATGGAACCAAGAATGTTATTGAAATCATGGGCGATGCCGCCGGCCAGGGTGCCGATGGCCTCCATCTTCTGGGCTTGACGGAGTTGGGCTTCAAGTCTCCGGCGGTCCGTAATGTCGAACTCAAAAACAGCCACCTTGACCACCTGGCCGTGGTTGTCTAAAATCGGAGTTACAATGCAATCAGTTATCATTCCAGGACGCTCGTCTTCATACCGGATTTGTTTTTTTTCGCGTAACACCTTTTCGAAGTGGATTTTTCTCTGGTAGCTCACCTCGGGCGAGAAAAGCTCCCAGATGGATCTGCCGACAATATCGGAAACCGGCCGGCCAAATCTCACCGCCAATGTCTCGTTGGCGTCAAGGCAAATGCCCTTGTCGTCGAGCAAAAACGTCGCGGCATTAGGGATGTTGAGCAGAATCCGGGCGGTTTCCTCACTCTCCCGCAGAGCGGTTTCGGCCAATCTCCGGCGGCGTTGCTGAATCAGGAGGAGGACGATCAATGACGATTGCATCAAAAGAAAGGCAATAACCCCGATGACATACTCGCGATAATCGGTCCACAACGAGGGGGGACGGTTGACCACGATACTGCCTTTTGGCCAATTGGACTCACTGATCCCCCAGCGATTGAGCTGCCGCCAGTTTAATGTGGTTGCGGTAATAATTTTAAGGTTGGTCAGCGGGGCGTTGAGGGTATATTGACCATTCAAGATGTCGAGGGCCAGTTTCGCGGCCCGGGCGCCTTCAGTCCCATAGCTGATCATGGAACCACCAACCACTAAATCGATGATCTGGTCATAGATGGCGAAAACAGGCGAGTTGGCCGTTTTGGTGATCACCTTGGCCATCTCCGCGGGGACAAAGGCCCGGCCGGTCTTGTCTTTGTAAAAAGCAATGTAGATGACGACGGTATCAGGTGGAAGGGAAGATATCCGTTGCAGTGTTTCTTCGCAGGTCAGCCCGCTGCTGTACTCGAACTCCAGTTTGTTGTCCCACGGGGCAAATTGCTTTTTCGCGTCACGTTCCCACCGCTGTTCGTCCTCACTGTTACCTAGCACGGTAAAAACTCGCCTGGTTTTAGGAAAAAGAGATACGGCCGTCTCCAACGTCCCGGACATGTCTAGAATGTTCGGTATTTGAAGGATTCGGCGGGGTGGTGCGACAGCCGTAATTGTGTCGGCCGAAAGAATGCTTAGAGTAGGCGCGGTTGAAAAAAAATCCTTACCTTCATTCAAGATGAAATCTCTGGCCAGGCCTTCAACTGTGATAATCAAGTCTATCTTTTGGTGGTCATATTTCTCATGGAGTAAACCGAGAGAGTGCTGCCGATATTCCTTGTCGCTGTTCCGTATCAGGTCCAGGTCTTCAATATAGATATTTTTAGAAGGAAACCCGGCATTGTCCATGACGGACATAAATGCGTCCATATTTTTTCTATAGGCCGGCAAATAGTAGCTGGCGGAGTAGAGGACGAGTACGGCTTTAGAGGCGGCCGGAGACGGCATAACTGTCTGCGTTGGGGACGCGGCCAGGCTCCCGTTGACCGGGAAGGTCACAATTCCCAACAACCCCGTGGCGATCAGGCAAGCCAGATGCACGCCCCGGCTAATGGCTTTGATCACAACACTCATGGTTATACTCCTATTTTGTGGCCCGCCCCAGATAGGCGCTTCGACGGGCTGACCTCGTCAGGTACCTTGGATCGACCTCAGTTTGCCAATACTTGACGAATAAGTTTGGCCAGTCGAATGACCTCAATCGGTTTTATCAGAAACCCCTTAATGCCTGTTTCGTATATCTTTTCCTCGCTGACGGCCTCGCTGTATCCGGTGCAAAGTATAACCGGTATTTCAGGACGGAGGGACATGATCTCCCTGGCCAGGTTATCGCCCGTCATATAGGGCATAGTCATATCCGTAATCACCAGGTCGTAATCTTGGGGCGACGCTTTAAACATCTCCAACGCCTCCAGGCTACTGGTGCTGGATGTAACCCGGTAACCCAATCTAACCAATATCTTCCCGTGCGTGGCAATCAATCCCGGTTCGTCGTCGACGAGTAATACTCGTTCTGAGCCACAGGGTATCGCCGCCGTCACTTCGGTGGTCTCCGCCGCTTTTTTTCCTATAAATCTGGGCAGTAGAACGCTAAAAATTGACCCCTTGCCAGGTTCACTAAAGACATTTACAGCCCCGCCGTGCTGTTTGACAATACCGTGGACAATGGACAAGCCCATGCCGGTCCCTTTACCGATGTCCTTGGTCGTAAAAAATGGGTCGAAGATTCGGTCAATGACGCTTGGGGCGATTCCATGACCGGAATCTTGAACAGTCAGTTTGAGATAGGGTCCCGGTTTCAAATCCACGTATCGGATAGCGGAATCGGCATCAAGGTGTAAATCAGTCAGCCCGATGTCTAAACTCCCGCCTTTCTCAGCCATAGCATGGGCCGCGTTTGTGCCGAGATTGATCAAGACCTGGTGAATTTGAGTCGAATCTCCCAGGATAACAGCTTCCCCGGCCGATATTTCTTGGCGGATGATGATATTAGACGGTAGTGACGCCCGGAGAAATCTTATCCCTTCTTCGATAATCAGTGAGATATCCACTGGTTTTTTCTCGTGTCTTGACTGTCGGCTCAAAACCAAGATCTGTTGAACCAAGTCCCTGGCCCGTTTAGCCGACTTAAATATTTGTTCCAAAAATTCCGGGTTGGCTAGGCCCGATTTGGCGTCGTCCAAGGCCAGTTGTGTATAGCCGAAGATGGTGCCTAGAATATTATTGAAATCATGTGCTATTCCTCCAGCCAGGGTCCCGATGGCTTCCATCTTTTGGGCCTGACGAAGCTGAACCTCCAGCCTGGCTTTTTCTTCTCCCGCCCTTATATGCTCCGTGATGTCTTCCACCACGGCGATGTGATAATCAGTTTCTTCGCCGAGTTCCCACATGGGTGAGACCGTCAGGTTAACCCAGACGATGGAGCCATCCTTGCGGTAATAACGTTTCTTCATACTGAAAGAGCGAACCTGGCCCTCCAGCAGCAATTTCATATTGTCCAGGTTCGCCGCTAAATCGTCAGGGTGAGTAATCAGTTGAAAGGTTTTTTCAATCATCTCGCTTCGACTGTATCCAACGATATCACAATACTTTTGATTGACCTGTATAAATGCGCCTGTTTTCGAAGCAATTTGGGCCACTCCAACAGCCGCTTGCTCAATAATAGCCCTAAAACGCTCCTCGCTTTCCTTCAGCGCAGCCTCAGTTTGTTGGCGTTCCAGTTCTCCGGCGGCCATCACAGCCACCAGTTTCAGGATTGACTCGGCCAGTTGGGGATTGTCCAGGACGTGCCTCCCGATGACTGCGATCAGGCCGATGGGTATTCCCTCAGAACTCCACAGGGCGGTCCCGACATAACTCTCGGCCGCCATCTCCTGCAGCGCGGTATCGTTGGGAAACAAATGGCGCACGTCCTTGGTGTAGTAGCAAGTTGTTTTTTCCACCACTTCGTCGCAGGGAGTATCCTTCAGCGCATAAGAAACGTTATCTTCGAACCGACCGTTAGAGTAGATGGCCAGCGTTTGGGCGGAAATACCATCATCCAACAGCCTATTTATACACACAAAATCCATCTCCAGGTTTTGGCCCAGATATCTGGCCAGGGCCTTAAAAAAATCCTCGCCCGAGGCGATCCATCCATACTGTGACAAAAAAAATAAGGTGTCTTCAATGCGTTTACGTTCGGTAACGTCTATCACCGTGCCGATATACCGAATTTTATCACCATGTTCATCATATATCGGCTTGCCTCGGGACATTAACCAGCGAGAAGAACCGGGGCGATTCAACTTATATTCAACATTCAATTCAGTTTTGTCTCGGGCTGCTTCATAAACGCTCTTTGCCACATTTTCTTTGTCATCGGGATGGATGGTCTCAAACCACAATTCATAGGACGGCGGTCTGGAGTGGGGTTCCAGTCCATAGAGTTTCCAGATTTCATCCGACCAGGTGTTCCCATTGGTTGACAAATCCCACTCCCATATACCGGCTTTGGCCGCCTCCAAAGCCAGATGCAACCGCTCCTTGCTCTCCCGAAGAGCGTTTTCCGCCTGCCAGCGGTCCGAGATGTCGAATCCCAAAACAACCATCTTAACCACCCGGCCCTGCTCATCTAAAATCGGGTTGATAATGGTGTCATGCACGCTCCCATCACGTTCATCTTCAAAACGGATTTGGTTTTTTTCATCCAGAGCCATATTGAAATAGGCTCTTCTCTGGGCACTAACTTCAGGCGGGAAAACATCCCAAATAAGTCGGCCGACAATCTCGGAGATCGGAAGATGCATCCTATCAGCCAGGGTTTTGTTGGCATCTAGGAAAATCCCCTCGCTATTAATCAAAAAGGCTACCGCGTTAGGGATGTCAAGCAGCATCCGGGCTGTTTCTTCACTTTCCCGCAAGGCGGCTTCGGCCAATCGCCGCCGGCGTTTCTGGGCCAGCAACAGGGTTATCAACAGAAACTGAACCAGACATACGGCGACGGCGACGATGACATGAGCCCGATATAGAGCCCAAAGAGAAATGGGACGGGACACGACAATACTTCCAGCC
>JADFXY010000268.1:0-6630 GCA_015233355.1 Deltaproteobacteria bacterium
TATAGTCGCTGCCCCTACCCAGGGCGTTGCCCTGGGCTAACCTAGAGCGCCCTTTCAGGGCTTAATCGGAATAGACTATTTATTAGAATAGGATCCGATGACCTTGCACCTTAAGTCAATGACATTGAGGAGCATTTCGGGAGTAAGCTTATTCCTTTTGAATGTAGGACCGTCAGCTCACTCCCGATGCACCCTTAAGTCAATGACATTGACAAGTAACATGCAACAAGTAACAAGAATCATCTGACTAAATGGGAGGCTCGCTCCAAGACTACCTTAGCTTTGAGCAGAGGTAATTGTTCTTTCAACGCCAGATAGGTCTCTTGGTGAGGGTGACAGATAGCCAGGGCCTCGCCCCCGGTTTCAGCCAAGTGGATTAATTGGTGAAGACTGGCCACAATGGCTTCATGATTCTGCCGGTTATCTAAGAAGACAGCCCGCCTGGCAGTTCTGACCCCGAGCCGGCGGGATAAAGCGAAGGCCACGCTTTTGTCCGAAGTCTGGCTGTCCACAAAGTAAAGATTTCTCTTTTTAATCTCGGTCAAAATGGGTTCCAGTTTGGCCGCATTGGTCGTGAAGGCCGAACCCATATGGTTGTTGACGCCCACCACGAAAGGAACGTCATCTAAAGCCAGTCCCAGCCTTTTGAGTAGTTCCTCGGAAGACATGGTCGTCAATAGGGCCCCGGGGCCGGGATCTGTTCGAGGATAAGAAGCCGGCTCCATGGGCATGTGGAGCATGATTTCCCGGCCCAGCCGCCGGGCTTCATTGGCCACCTGTTTACCGTGTGGACTGAACGGTAGAATGGAAAAAGTTAAAGCCGGGTCGAGGGCCAAAAGCTTTTTGTCCAACTCGTAGTGATACCCCATATCATCTATAATAATAACCACCTTTGGCTGTTTCGGCGACAGCTCTCCAGTCATCTCGGGCTCTCGGGGCAGGCGGGTGGGGGTAACCTGCGGCAACGGAGTTGGGGGCGGAGTAACTGTCGGAGCCCAGACCTGACGGGATGTGGGCGTGGGATGTCCGGGCATGGAAGGTGAAGGAATTGGACTGGGTGTGGCCTGGGTATGCCGGGTCACCTGGGGTATGGTTACGGGAGCCGGGGGGGTAACCGTGTGAAGGGCCGCGGCAGGTTTGAAGGTTATTTGATGAGTGAGCACTCCTTTGATTATCACCGACAGTGTTTTGTCTTTGTCGCCGGTAATGAAAAACGTCATCTCGCCCTGGTCATGGGCGGCTGCCTGAAGGTTAAAGATGTCCAGAATCCTGGCATTCGTAAACCGTTTGGTCGATCTCACCGTAAGCCGGTAACTGATGTACCGCCTCTCACGATGTTTATTCAACTGTTCTTCACGGCTGGTGATATCGTCTTTTGACAGACCTAGATCAAAGAGCGCTCGTAGAACCACCTGGTCGGCGCGTTCCACCAACGAAGCGGGATCAGACTCGGTATCTCTGTCCTCTGGTGTTATTTTAGGTCTGGTTGGGGTTTTGGGGGCCGGGGCCACCCTGGAGTCTCCCGGAGGAGGCGTTTTTTTTGATTTGTCGGGGGAGAGGAAATGAAATATCCCGACCATGGTCAGTATAGCCACAAGGCTTAAACTAAAGACGAGCCAACCGTGGAGGAACCACGGAGGTTGGCTCGTCTTTGTCTTCGTTGATGATCTGGGTTTGGAGACCCTTTTTTTCCTGGTGGGCTTTTTAGCCGACTGGGGATTTTTCGGGGTTTCCATGTCCTCGCCGGGAACCATAATTATTTGGACACGGCAGGTTGTTTATTTAAAGTCTGGGTGAAAATACCCCAAGACTTGAGAAGCTGCAAGGCCCGTTGGACGTGAGCGTCTTTGGCCAGACGTTCCTTCTCGGAGAGGACCTTTCTGTCTTCAGGGCCGACTTTCGACTGATCGCCGGAGGCATCATCATGAGTTGTCTCTTTTGTTTTGTCTAGGCTGCGGTCCTTATCATGGTCTTTGTCACGTCCCTTGTCCAGGCTTTTATCTTGAGGCTTAGCCTTATCGGGTGTTTTGTCCTGAGTCTTGTCTGGAGTAGCGTCATCGGCTTCTTCTTTTCCCTTGATGTGACCCTCCAGATCTTTTTCGCGCAGGTAGCGAATGTTGTTATTCTCCTTGGGCGCAGCCGTCTCGACTACTATGTCTGGTGTGATCCCCTTGGCTTGAATATCCCGGCCGTTGGGGGTGTAATACTTGGCTGTGGTCAGACGAAGAGCGGAACCATCTTCCAGCGGAATGATGGTTTGGACGGAACCTTTGCCAAAGGTTTGGGAGCCTAAGATGACGGCTCTTTTGTGATCTTGGAGGGCACCCGCCACGATTTCGGAGGCGCTGGCGCTCCCTTCATTGACCAAAGCAATAATGGGGTAGTCTTGGTAATGATCATTAGGGTGAGCAAAGAACTTAAGGTCCTGAGTCTTGTTTCGGCCCATGGTATACACGATCAGGCCGGATTCTAGAAATTCATTAGTCACCTTGACTGCCTGGTCGAGCAACCCACCTGGATTGTTGCGCATATCCAGGACTAACCCTTTTATTGGCTTATTACTTTCCTGGAGAGTTTTTAGGGCCCTGACCAGATCCTGATGGGTCGTGTCCTGGAAAGTGGAGACGCGAACATAGACGTAACCCGGCTCCAGGGTCTCAAATTTGACACTCTTGATGGGAATGACTTCCCGAGCGATGACGTAGTCTTTAAGCTTGTTGGCGCCTTCTCGCAAGATGGACAGGGTGACCGTAGACCCTTTGACGCCCCGGATACCTCTGACCGCATCCATCAGGCTCATATTCTTAGTTAATTTACCGTTAATCTTGATTATTCTGTCACCGGCTTTTAGTCCGGCTTGAAAGGCCGGGGTATCCTCGATGGGGGAGACCACCGTCAGTACTCCGTCTTTGAGGGTTATCTCGATCCCGATTCCACTAAAACTACCCTTCGTCTCAATGGTCAATTCCTTATATTCTTCCGGAGACAGGAATGATGAGTGGGGGTCCAGGGTGGCCACCATTCCCTTAATAGCCCCATATATAAGGGTTTTGGGCACTTCCTTTTCGACATACTTCTTCTCGATCTCATTGAGAACTTCGGCAAAGATTTTAATCTCACTGTATGTCGATTCCGGATCGGACTCCGGGTCCCGCCCAGTGACCAGCTCCCCATCAATCAAGAACAGCCCAAGGATTGCAACCAGGGTCAGACAAAAGAGGGTTTTGGGGGTCATCCATTTGAACATCACCTGCTCCTTTGTTTTATGGTATAAAATGGGTAATACATGGATTATTGACCCTATTATAGTGATTAGCTGACAATAATGTCAATGCACAAAGTTAAAACGCCGGGCTGGTCTCAGGCAACCGCCTCAATATCGCGTCGGCAGACCATAGAGACGACAATGTCACCGGTCAGGCCCGCATCGTTTTGACGCGCGGTAGCTCGGTGGACGAGCAATCCTTCTTGGCTTTGATAGCTTTCTTGGCGGCCTCGGCAATGGCCTGGCTGGTCAAACCGAAGTAGGACAAGAGGCGTTCCGGCGGCCCGGAGATGCCGAATCTGTCTTGAATACCGATGCGTTTAACCGGACATGGGTATTTGTCGGCTAATACTTCGCACACGGCACTCCCCAACCCGCCGCTAATCAGATGTTCTTCGGCGGTAACCACCGCTCCGGTGATCTTGGCTGATTCTAAGAGCGTGTCCTCATCCAATGGCTTAATGGTGGACATATTGATCACTGTGGCGGAGATACCATCTTTTTTCAGCAAATCGGCCGCACCCATGGCTATGTGGACCATCAGTCCCACGGCGACGATGGTTACGTGGCGACCTTCCTTGAGGATACTTGCATGACCTATTCTGAATTTATATTTGTCGTCGTAGATTACCGGTGTGGCTATCCGGCCGGTACGAACATAAACCGGCGTCTTAGTATCGACTATCGTTTCAATAACCCGCCTGGTCTCGACACCGTCGGCCGGGACGATCACGGTCATATTGGGCAGAATGCGCATCAACCCAATATCCTCTATCGCCTGGTGGGACCCGCCGTCATCACCCACCGTAACGCCTCCGTGGGTCGAGACAATCTTGACGTTGGCCAACGAATAGGCGATACACTGACGGACTTGCTCCCAGGCCCGGCCAGTGGCGAAGATGGCGAAGGTACTGGCAAAAGGAATCTTTCCAGTCGCAGCCAACCCCGCGGCCGTGCTCATCATGTCCTGCTCAGACACACCCATATTAAAAAAACGGTCGGGGAACTTATTGGCAAATAGACGGGTATTGGTAGAACCAGATAAATCCGCATCCAACACCACGATATTTTGGTTAGTCTCTCCCAATTTGGCTAATGTTTTACCATATTCGACTCTGGTGCTTAAGAACTCGACCAACACAATCCTCCTGTGGGCAGATCTGGGCCCGAGGCTCATGCCTCAACTTGTTTTGGGTTAAAAAAAAACTATCTTCCCCCTAAAAAACGAGTAGGAAACTGTATCTCAGGCTATAGTTAGCTCCCTGAGGGCAATGGCTAATTCCACGTCATTGGGAGCCACGCCATGGTACTTCACCTGGTTTTCAAATATAGACACGCCCTTTCCCTTGACCGTCTCAGCAATAATCATGGTCGGTTTGCCCTTCGTCTTTTCCGCGAGGTCAAGGGCCTCCATAAGTTGCTTCATATCGTGGCCGTCGATGCTTTGGACCTCCCAACCGAAGGCTTGCCACTTAGCCCCCAACGGCTCAATATTCATCACATCTTCCACCCGACCGTCAATCTGGAGATGGTTATGGTCTATTATGGCGCAGAGATTATCCAGACGGTAGTGGGGGGCGGTCATGGCCGCTTCCCAGACTTGACCTTCTTGGACTTCCCCATCGCCCAGCAAGCAGTAAACTCGCGCTCCACGGCCATCCAGCCTGGTGCCCAGGGCCATGCCGTTAGCCAGGGACAACCCCTGCCCCAGGGATCCGGTCGATACATCCACCCCGGTGGTCAAAAGACAATCCGGGTGTCCCTGCAAACACGCTCCCAGTTGACGTAGGGTATAAAGCTCTTCGGGAACGAAGTAACCGCACTCGGCCAGCACGGCGTAATAGGCTGGGCAAGCGTGGCCTTTGGAAAGGACGAATCGATCCCTCTGCACCCAGTCGGGATTATTCGGTTTGTGTTTCATCTTATACAAGAAAAGAGCGACCAAAATGTCGGCCGCTGAAAGGGATCCCCCGGTGTGCCCCGAGCCGGCTTGATGAAGCATTTTAACTATCTGAATTCTAACTTTTTTGGCTATTTGGATAAGCTTTTGAACGTCTGAAATCGATTCCATTAAAGTGGGCTCCTAATAACTTATTGATGACGTGCCCTTTCCTAACACAAAAAGAACAGACTATCAATAATAATATGGTACCGATTAGTAATGGTACCGGTTATGGTGAACCAGCGGCTTGCTTAACAACAGGTCTCGCATTAAATTACTTAAAAAATAAATCCACCGGCTTGAATTAAGAGAAAAATCTTATTTGGGTGACGGCTCCAAACAAAATTTCACCCTCGGCTCATGAACACGATCAAGTTCCCGCCACATTCTTCCTTCGTCCAGGGTCAACTGGAGTGCCTTCCGGGCAAACAACATCCGGGTTTCGCCGATAGGTGCTCCGGTAGGGGAGGGGGAACGGGGCAAATCCTACGGGGAGGTAACGACGGTGAACGATTTCTTGGCCAGAACCCGGCCGTTATAGACGACGGCGAAGATCCATTTTCCTGGAACCATTTCATAATCATGGTCAAAGGTGAAACCGTTGAAAAAAATTTGGTTCCGGTCATCGAATTTAAAGGAAAAGCTCACGTTGTTTTCAGTGATGGTCGGGCCTTCGGGTGTTTTAATGGGGGGGATCAGGGCCGCATGGGTCAGCGTATAAACCTGCTGCCGTGGAAGGTTAAACACTTGATAGGTATAACCGAAACTTATCCCCTTTTTGGCCGTGATCACATCTCCTTGATTAACAATCTTATAATTGCTCACTACTGCGGCCTTGGTCCCTTTACCTTCTTCGTCTTTGATCTCCTGGCTATCGCCCAGGGTAAAGATACCGAAGTTGCGGATTTCTATCTCTAAAGATTGTTGTGCACATACCGGTAGAACAGTCAAACTGAAAAGTAACACGGTTAAAAAACAGACCTTTTTCACAAGACACCTCACCTTGAACAATAACTATTTTATTGGTTGTTAGTTACTTATTGATTAACCAGGGGTTACGTCTATCCGGGCAGCCCGGTAGCCCCTCATCTAAAGCACTCCCGGTGTTAACGGAGGTTTTCTGCGATGTGGGCGACCATCCGAAAAATCATCGGCTCCAAAATAATACGAGGCATAAATACCAACCCTCGGGCTATCAGGTCGTCGGTCAGTTCGGTGGTGCTTTGTCGAACGTCGCCGGTTTTCCGGAAGGATGCTTCCATGGCCAAGCGGAACTCGCCGGCCGCATCAATGGACCGATCAAGGTAGGTCAGTCCGTCATGTCCGGTCATGGCCCCAAAGTGCTCAGCTAAGAAAATCTCCACCGGAAACTGCTTCATTCTCTGCAGTGATTCCTGATACTGGGTATAGTTTGAAGTGCCGG
>JADFXY010000269.1:0-6624 GCA_015233355.1 Deltaproteobacteria bacterium
GAGTTATTGGAGGTGTCCCATGCGAATAGACCGGCTGCGGCTGACTTCTTAAATATTATGGTTCACCATGTCTTCCTGGTTTCTTCTTCTGCCGCCGGTCAACGCCTGGACGCTTATCTACCCACGGTCATTGCCGACCTGACGCGCTCTCGGGTGAAGCACCTGATCGAAGAAGGTCATGTCTTGATCAATGGTCGCTCGCCCAAACCGAGTACCCTGGTCAAGGCCAATGACTGTGTTGCCCTGTCTATTCCTCCCCCTCATCCTTCTCAAACCCAACCTGAAGATATCCCGCTTGAAGTTCTTTTTGAAGATGACCACCTGATTGTGATCAACAAGCCGCCCGGCCTGGTCGTCCACCCGGCTGCCGGGCACTTCTCCGGGACCCTGGTTCATGCCCTGCTTTTTCATTGTCGATCTTTATCAGGAATCGGCGGTGTGGAAAGGCCGGGGATTGTCCACCGGCTGGATAAAGACACCTCCGGGGTCATGGTCGTGGCTAAGACAGACCCGGCCCATGCTGAACTGTCCAGGCAGTTCAAGGAAGGCGAGGTTAGTAAGACATATTTGGCCCTGGTCTACGGAACTATGCCCCAGGTTGAAGGATCGATTGACCGGCCTATCGGTCGCCATCCCTATAAGCGTAAGCAGATGGCATGCGTTGAAAGGGGTGGGCGGACCGCCATGACTTTGTGGCGGGTGAAAGAAGTGTTTCCGGCCGGTTTAACCCTTCTGTCCATAAACCTGAGAACAGGCCGGACGCACCAGATCAGGGTCCACCTGGCCGAAATTGGGCATCCTGTCGTCGGTGACCCGGTTTACGGCCCCAAAAAGCCGGCGGCCGGATTGCCTGAGGGGCATCTGAAGCAAGCCATAAAGATCTTAGATCGACAGATGCTCCACTCCTGCCGATTACAACTGACCCACCCGGTTACCCATCAGGTGCTGGCCTTCCAGGCGCCGCCGCCCCATGATATGGCTGATGTGCTTAATCTGGCCGGTGAGACTCGGGGTCAGGCTTGACGGCATGGTCTCGCCGGTCGATGATTAGCTTTATCAGATTAGTTTTAATCGCTTTTTTTCTGAGCCCTTTTTTTTAAAATAATTCTTATTTTTTGCATTAATTTTTGACAAGCTATGTGGTACAAGAAGATGGGAGTAAGATTTTAGCCGACAGCCTTGTTGCTTGTTGCTGGTTGTTTTTAGTGAGCAACAGGAGCTTTCGGAAGCGTCAAGTATAGCCGGGTTAAGCATAATTATTTATCCCGAGCCTGGGCATTTTGTGTTGAAGGTTTTGTTCCGGACCAAGTTTGATAATAACCTAACGGAAAAAGTAGAATTTCAATTCCGATTCCCACGAAGGTGACAGGTATGAAAATTTTTGTTTCTGGGTCCCTGGCCTATGATCGAATCATGGATTTCCCTGGAAAATTTTCAGATTATATCTTGCCGGAGAAAATTCATGTCCTTAATGTTTGCTTCGCCGTGAGTGGAGTGATCGAACGCTTTGGCGGCACTGCTGGAAATATCGCTTACGGGGTGGTTCAGTTGGGTTAAAAACCTATAATTGTTGGGGCGGCCGGACGGGATTTCGACATCTATCGGGCACACCTTAAACAACAAGGATTGTCTGATCAGAGTATTCGGCTGGTGTCGGAAGAATTGACTGCCGGTGCTTATATCACCACCGATCAGTTGAACAATCAAATTACCGGATTCAACATGGGGGCTATGAAATATTCGACGGCCTATGATTTCTCCCGTGAAGACCCTAAAAAATCCATTTGTATCATCGCTCCCGGCAACCTCGATGATATGAAGAACTATGCCGAAGCCTGCCGATCAACCGGTATTCCTTATATTTTTGATCCGGGGCAGTCTCTTACGGCCTGGTCGGGCCCGGCCTTGGTGGAAGCCTTGACCGGCGCGGCGATCTTCATTTCCAATGATTACGAGCTGGAAATGACGATGAAAATAACCGGATTGACACAAGGTGATATCATCAGTCGGACCGGCACGGTTATCATCACGATGGGGGAAAACGGTTCGCAGGTTTTTAACGCCAAGGACCGGATTGCCATTTGTTCGATTCCGCCTGATCGGGTGGTCGATCCCACAGGTGCGGGAGACACTTACCGGGCCGGGTTGCTCAAAGGATTAAAGGAAGGAATGGATACTGTAGACGCGGCCCGGTTAGGTGCGGTGCTGGCCAGTTTCGCCGTAGAGGTCCAGGGGACTCAGGAATACCGGGCCGCCCGCGACACCATCGGGTACCGATATGAGGCTGCTTTTGGTCGGCCATTGAATTGGTAAGACCGGGACCCGTTCTGAGCCTTTAGTAGGGGTAGTGACAGGTAAATAATGATTCCGAACATGCAATCACCTCGGTCCTTCTCTATATCAAGGGCGGTGCGGGTGCCTTCGCCGGTCGACCGTGACGCGACCTACAATTTTGCCGTGATCCCACCTCCGAATAATATTTCCGGCACGCTGCCTGTGGTATCTATCGAAATATTTAAGAATCAGTGTGATTCTGATATATTAAATCTCTTTCGTCCTACCTTGGCTCTCACACCGAAACTTGAACTCAACCTGTGGGTTGGATTTGTGGATAGTCTTCCCTTCGTGACCGGCAACCCGGCATAATGATTTTCGACGAGAATCGACATGGCGATGACGAAGAATAATAAAAGGCTAAAATGGCGAGTTGCAGCCGTGATATGGGTATTAATCTGCCTGGCCGCGGCCTTGACTTATGCCGTTCCGCCGGTCAGCCTGGAGAGCCGAGTCAAAGCGGCTTTTATCTACAACTTCGCCAAGTTCGTGGAATGGCCGGAACAGGCCTTGCCGGATAAGGATGATACAATTTTTCTTTGCGCCATTGAAGACACGGACTTCGGCCAGGCTTTCGATTTGATCGAAGAAAAGATCGTCAAGGGCCGAAAAGTGGTCTACCAGTGTTGCCCGAAATCTTCAACAGCACTCGACACCTGTCACATTGTTTATTTGAATTCTCAGGATCCCAAGATAATCCGGGAAGTCCTCCGCTCTTTCAAGGGTCGTCACGTCTTAACCGTCGGAGAACAAGAAGGATTTGTTCAATTGGGCGGCATCATCAATCTGTATAGTTCGGATAATAAGATTCGGTTTGAAATCAACGTCGACGCGGCTAACCGAGCCGGGCTCAAGCTCAGCTCGCAATTGTTGAAACTGGCCAAGATTTATAGAGAGGAGCCTAAGTAAAATGCACCTCTTCCGGGATATGCCTATCAAATCGAAGCTCAGATTGGTCATTTGCCTGGCCGGCGTCGTCGTCCTTTTAATCTCTTCCGCTGCTTTCGTCTTGAATTATGTCATCGAGTTTCGGCAAAACATGGCCCACGAATTGCACAGCCTGGCCCAGGTGGTCGGCTCCAATAGCGCCTCTGCCCTGGTGTTCGATGACCGGAAGGCCGCAGAACAATGCCTGACCGCTCTAAGTGCCAAGTCGCATGTGGTTTTTGCGTGCATTTACAACAAATCCGGCCATATTTTCGCCAAATATCAGAGCGGTGACGACTCCATGGCCTGGACGCCCCCCCGGCCCCGGGAGGATGGTTATTCCTTTGATGACAATCACCTGGTGATGTTTCAACGGATCCTATTGGACGGGGCGCAGGTGGGGACCTTGTTTATCCGGCACGACCTGGATGAGATGCGCCTCCGGCTGAAGCAGTATGGACTACTCGTCACTCTGATCCTGGCTGTGACTCTTGTGATTATCATATTGTTATCTAACGCATTGCAACGGGTTATTTCGGAGCCTATTCTAAGCCTGACCCAAACCACCCGAGATATTTCCGAAGCCAGGGACTACTCTCTGCGGGCCGAGAGGCATGGCGGAGACGAGATCGGAGAACTCATCGACCGGTTCAACGACATGCTCGAGGAGATTCAGAAAAGGGACGCCATGCTGGAATCGAAGGTGGCGGCCCGGACTGCGGAGTTGTCTCAGGCCAATGAAGCCTTATTAAGGGCCAAAGAATCCGCTGAAGGAGCTAATCGGGCCAAAGGCGAATTCCTGGCTAACATGTCGCACGAAATCCGTACTCCTATGAACGCTATTTTAGGGTTTGCCGAAATTTTGACCTCCAACATCACTGATGATCAACAAAGGGAGTACTTGTCCGGCATCTTGTCCAGTGGCAAGACCTTACTAAAGTTAATCAATGATATTCTCGACCTATCCAAAATAGAATCCGGCCGATTGGAGCTCTCATTCCATGAGGTCAACCCCTGGCAGGTTCTTTCCGAAGTCCAACAAATATTTCAATGGAAAGTCCAGGAGAAGGGGCTGGAATTTAAAATAGAAATAGACCCGGCTTTGCCGGATGCCTTGTTGCTCGATGGAGTCCGCTTGCGGCAGATATTATTCAATCTTGTCGGTAATGCGGCCAAGTTTACTCACCACGGATATATCAAATTGGCGGCCCATAAGAACATCACATCCGAGGATCACTCGACGCTGGAGTTGATCATTTCCGTGGAGGATACCGGAATCGGCATCCCGCCCGATCAGATTGAACAAGTATTTGAAGCCTTCAGGCAACAAATCGGCCAAGACACGACCAGATATGGAGGTACGGGATTGGGATTATCCATCACCCGGCGACTGGTGGAGATGATGGGTGGTGAGATCACGGTTAAGAGTGTAGTCGGTCAAGGCAGCGTTTTTCGAGTGTTGTTGAATGATGTGAAGGTCGCAGCCAGGCGCTTGGAACCGGACCTGCCCGTCTGGCCCGTGCCTGAATCCGTCATCTTTGAACCGGCTTTGATCTTGGTGGTGGATGATGTTGATCTTAACCGGTCCCTGATTAAGGGATTCTTGAACTATCCCGGCATGGACATTATTGAAGCCGCGAACGGTGCCGAAGCTGTTGAGGCCGCCAGACGGTACCAGCCCAACCTGATTTTGATGGATATGAAAATGCCGGTGATGGATGGCACCGAGGCCACGCACATCATTAAACAAGACCAGAGACTAAAGCAGATCCCGGTGGTCGTTCTGACGGCTGCTGTCTCGGAAGAGGACGAAAACAAGGTAAGAAAAGCCGGTTGTGACGGATTTCTGCGAAAACCGGTGAGCAAACAAGAACTGTATGCCGAACTGGCCAAATTTCTCCCTTGCAATATCGGAGGGAAAAAGGGACCAAAAAGGAAACTGGCCGGCAGTCAGGATGCGGCAGTTCATACCCAGAAATCGGGAAGTCCCGTCCCTAAGCCGATGACGCCGGAAGCAAAAATTCGTCTCGACGGTTTGATTCAACTGCTGGAAACCGAGTTGACTGATAAATGGCGCGGCATACATGAGACCTTCATCATGAGCCGCATCGAAGACTTTGCCCGGCAAATCATCATGTTGGGAACTGATTATGATCTGGAGCCGCTCACCGCTTGGGGTAATACCCTTTTAAAACAGGCCAAGACTTTTGACATGGAAAAACTACCCCGGACTATTGACCGCTTTTCCGACCTGATAACCGAAATAACTAAACTCAAAAACAGCTAGACAACCCGCATTTCTATGTTTGCTTTGGGCCCAAAAGTCAGGTACAATATTAGTTCAATACAATGGATGTGGCGGAAGATGAGAAATAAACCCCTTCGGAGCATAGCTATGGTTACGATGACGGTTTTCAAGAGTGATCCCATGGACGGAAAAAACGTCAACCTGATATTGTTCATGTGGATGATGTTGCTAACCTGCTTATCGCCCGGAATATCATTTGCCAAAGAAGAAACCATCACCATAAACGTAGTTAGAGTTGTTCATGGGGATACCTTTCGGGGAACAGATGCCGACGGCAGAGAGTTAAGAGTCAAATTGGAAGGCATTGAGGCTCCGGAAGCCGCCCAGGCATTTGGTTACAAGGCTAGACTTTATCTTCGGAAACTCATTGAAGGGAAAGAAGTGACTGTTGTCTTTTCCGAAGAACGTGACGAAACCATCGTCGGAAGAGTTTTTCTGGGCAAAATTGATGTCGGAGAAAAGATGATGGAAGATGGTTGCGCCTGGTATAATCCGTTGTATTGTCACAAGAGTTTCTGCAATAAGTATTCTCTGTGGCAAGAAACGGCGCAGGCCGCCAAGAAAGGCTTGTGGAAAGGCCCCAAACCTGTTCCACCTTGGGAATATAGATTAAACAAGGATAAATATAAAGATTGGTCTCCCCTGGCTTACTAATGGTTGCTCGTTACTTGTTACTCGTTGCCGGTTTCGGGTCAGGTGTTGCAACTTATTGTTAACGCTACTATAGCCTTGTAGAAAAAGATGCTGTATTTTTGTAAGTTGATCTGACGTAAATTCAGGAAGTTGCCTCTTGCCATCTCCGAAACCTCTTTCTGAAGGTGTATCGGGACCGGGGGATTTCATTTCGACCTTTGGCAATCTGACCCTTAATTCGCATCAAGCATTAACGAGCAAACAGCAACAAGCAACCAGCAACATGCAACCCAATGTCATTAACTTAAGGTCAAGTGGGCTCATCTGTTGGTGGAAGACAAAAAAGCTGGGGACTCCACTTAACCGTTAGTTGTAAAAAACTATTATTTGATTTGTTGGCACACTTTTCTATAGAAAATATA
>JADFXY010000026.1:0-21614 GCA_015233355.1 Deltaproteobacteria bacterium
ACAGCATTTCCCGTAGTCTGGGTACGCCGGGCAAACTCCAATCTCTTTGAATCTCTTGTTTGTAGGCCCAATTTATCGGAAAATTAAGCGTCCCGTCCATCTAGTCCTTTTTTGCAAGCATATTCAACTTACGGGAATTAAAATAACTTTTGTAATTAACGCGTCCATCTTTGCAAGCAGACCAGATGACTCCGGGATCAGATAATAACTTCCTGTCTTAAAAGACGAACATTGTTTTAACGGGTCCATCTTTGCAAGACGATCTGGGGAACGACGGCCACTATCCCGATGTTTTTGAAGAAGGCGATTTCGTGAGACGTATTGTGGATGTTGATCACGATACCGGCTCCAATAATTCGAGTTTTGTTGTCGCCATGTTTTTTGAGCGTCTTTTTGGTTAGCTTGATAATCGTTGTCTCCGGCCATTTTCTGCTGCTGCCATAATCTTTTCCTGGCTCTCTGACAATCCTTTTGGCTGCAGTACCTCTGGTTCTTTACCTTTGGATTTGGCAAAAAGAGACAGTTACAGTGGGCGCATCGGATCATCTGGTTCATGGTTCCCCCTCCTGAAGAGACCATAAACCAATTCTTGGACTTAACGACCTGAAGAATATACGCTATCCATGGCAGTTGACCATCTTGTACGAGTCCAGAATCAGGTCATTTGACCGGGATCAGAGCCAGGCCACCATCCCTTGGGGTGGAGGGTAAACTCCAGTCGCCCTACGGACTCCCTCCGTTTCCCCCCCACCCCACCCCAACCAAAAAACAGGGGAGGCAGGGAGAGAACTCACATCAAAAAGGAAGTCAAAAAAGATCGAGAGGCAGGAAGAAAAAAGGCAAGGTGGGGTACTTTTGACCGGCCGGGGTGGTGTATTTTTTCACCGGCCAAAATGGCTTACTTTTTCACCGGCGATAATAGGTGGATTCGAAACGAAACCCTCTGCTTTTTAAGCAGCCGAAAAGTGTTTCTATTTCCCATCGTTCTGCGTAATCTGTCATAGCAGTTTCGGGTTCCTTGCCTGTGACTATTATCAGATACTCCCCAGTCGGGAGGACCGTGCCGATGACGAATAGTTCAAAACCAAAGACTAACCGCTCTCCTTCCAGGATTCTGACTTCGCCGGGTTTCAATCCTCGGAAGAGGTCTCTTGCTGGAACGAGCTGCCCCCTGGAATTGGTGACCAAGGTGTTTTCTTTGATCCTGATTCTTGGCATAATTTCCAAGTATAACAGACACCCGAACCACTCCTGGCCAATGAATTCACGGTCAGCGGTGATGCATTTAATCCGTTCAATCCCGAAGGTCGTAACGAATCGTTCTATCAGCCCGATTCTTTCTTGGGTGTTTGAATTTCCTTTTTTAGAGAAAGTGATCCAAAAAATAGGAAAGGCGATTCCTTTATACGCGATGCCAAGGACGAGCGGGTTAATATTTTTCTTTCCGAACTTCCAGTTCGTCCTGTCCAAAGTGAGCACCCATGAATCTTTTGCCGGTAAAAGGTGGATGATTAGCTCGGCAATTATTTTGAAGTCAATGGCAAAACTACTGAAAAAGCGTTTAAGCCTTTTATACTTGGATTCGGTGTTGGCCTTCCCGGCAAATACTTCGGCCAGTTCCGCCAGGTTCACAGTCCTAGCCAGTATCACAGCGATGAGGAATTGGACCAAGAAACTCACTCTCTGGGCCTGCCAACCCAGATGTTCCTTAAAAGCAGACTCTAACTTTTTGACTTCTTTCATATCGCTATCTCCTTTAATTTGGGGTGATAGCGCATAACATCATAATATTATTATAAAGTCTAGTATATAGTATTAATAACAGAGAAAATATTGAACGCAAAGAATGAGTTCGCCGATAACTAAATAATATAATAACTTATATAAAGGCAACCTTTTAGTTTTTGTCCCGTACATAGCTCACCGACTTACCTAATCGAGCCATGTTTTACGAACGGTTCGCCCATGATCTGACTCACGCCAAACGTAACAAGATCAAGCTGGCACTGATGGCCATTGATTTGGATCGGTTGAAAGAAGTCAACGACACCAGGGGACACCATGCTGGCGATAACCTTCTTAAGACCATGGCTTCAAGATTAAAGGGCACCCTTCGTGAGGATGACACTGTGGCCAGGGTCGGGGGGGATGAATTCATGGTGATTCTGCCCCAAATCCAGAGTATTGACGACGCTACTCTGGTGGCCCACAAGATTGCTTGGGAGGTAGGCCAACCTTTCAATATCGAAGGGCAAGAATGGCGGACCTGTGTCAGTATTGGGATATCTGTTTATCCTTTGCATGGAGAAGACTCTGAGGTATTGATCAAGCTGGCCGACCATGCCATGTACACCGCCAAGGAGAAAGGGCGAGACAACTTCGCCTCCAACGTGTGCCTTTATCCACTTGAGCTTTGATAGATGTTGACTAACTTTATCAAAATCTGCCTATTATTGGTTATAAGCAAAAATCGTACCTGAAAATTCCAAAATCGGAGTCGTATAACTCAAACCGTAACTTAATCAGGATAGATCAATAACTCCCGCTTATGCTGAACCTCTTTCCTGCCAGTCAGGTAGTTCACTGGAATCTCTTCAATGATCGCCCATCCTCCATAGCGATTTCTAATTCGTGGGTCATCATCAAAGGATAATAACCAATTCTTCCGATACCTGAGTAAGTCGGCCAAATCAATGTGATCAGAACCTTGGAAACAATGAGTATAAACGCGATAACCCTTTCTGGCGTAAGGCGGGTCTAAATAAAGAAAAAAATCATCTGGTATTCTTTGAATGAAGTGTCTAAAGTCCTCGGAATAACATTTGAATTCAACCGACCTAAGTACTTCATTAGCCGTGAGTATCTTTCTTATCAACCGATCTGGGTGCCATTGACTAGAATATTATGTTTCTTCCTTTTACCTGCAAAATCTATTTGATAAAGTCCACCAACGGGAGCCCCTTCGACAGCCCCGATACCCGAGAAACTTAACTCTTGAATTACCAATTTGGAGAAGGCTAACTTTACCCAGTCCTCTTTGAATACCCGCTCGATGTGATAATCGGATCTGAGAATGCCCTGAAAGTAATAATAATCTTCTACGGATGGTTTGAATTCTTTTATTTTGTCTATTAAATTAAGTGGGAAAAGGGTAACGACGTTTAGAAGGGTTGCCATCGGAAAATCCTTATCGTTTCCGATCATCACCTTCAGCTTAGAATTACTAAAATCTTCAAGCAGAGTCAGAGTAACAGAGGCACCCCCGATAAACGGCTCACAAAATCCACCACATCCTGATCTATTCATTAATTCATCTATCCTGGGACAGATGAACTTCTTTGCAAGATTTGTCTTACCACCCGGATATCGAAATAGTCCCATAATGCTGAATCGACTTGTAAAGAATAGAAGTGAAGAGCAAGACACCGATAGTTACCGAGCAAGAATTAAACTTGATTTTGGGGCTGGAGGTGTTCTATTACGGCCTGGAGATGATCTATCTCCGCCTTTAATTGCTCATTTTGAAGCTTCAGATTTTCATTTTCAGATGCAAACCCCTCAAGCTTAAGCCGCAACTGGCCAATAAGTTTCTTATCCTTATACATTTCTTTAATAATGTTAGTCTGATCGCCCTGATCTGGGGTCGAATCTCCAGACAGTTCGTCACACTCGACAGGCTTTGAAGTGAATTCTCCAGGCTCGACAGGCTGCGGCTCACTGTCTGATTGACCGACTGCTTCCTCGATCATTGGGCCAGACAAGTTATTCTGGGCTAGATTCTCTATCCCTTCCATTTCATTAACAAGGTCATGGGCACATGCCTCATCTGTTGAGGACTGGATAGAATCATCGGAAATGGTATCTGATTCAATTAATCGCTCACTTTCAAAGTGTGTCTCAGCGGAGCAATGGCCTACACCACCAACCATCTGTTGCCCCATTTGAAGGAATCGCAGTTCATTGTAAGCCGTAAGGATACCGATTTCTTCATTATCAAGCCGCCTCGCTATATGGCCATACGTTTTGGGATCCCGTTCGACCGCAAGCATAACTGACTCAAGCCGAAAGAGTGTGGGCTCAGATTTGCCTACTATATTTCCGATAAGACGCATGGTCTTCCCAGGAATCCCAGCATATTTTTCGGATGAATTATTCATGCGTCCGTTACGACCGCGACAGTTTTCGGAAATTATTGGTTTAAAAGCTTTTATAATGTTCCAAAGTTCGCTGCAGGTAAAATCCTTCCTATTTCCGTTAGCTGCAATCTGAATTAACTTTATACCAATATCATCAAGATCATAAAAAATGAGTACCGGCACTTCGTTCCATCCCAACTTCCGATATGCTTCTAGCCGCCGCCGACCATCGCCGATTTCAAATTGACCGTCTTTACAAGTCACTGCCAGAGGGTCGATGTACTCAGTAACGCTCATACTCTCAGCCAGTGTGTCTATCTCTCCCATATCCAGACGAAAACACTCTTCACTTTCTTTAATCTGGTCAATGGGGAGGTAACGAAACTCAATTCTTGGGGTTTTAGCTGAATCTACACGTTCCTGCCGAACTTTAGCGTCAGAATCAGGGTGAGCGCTCATGTTTTTACCCTCCAATAATTCAACATCAGCTTTTATAGCCCAGTGTAAATGATGTCGTTTCTAATTGAAATGACGACTAATTGGCTACGGTGACACTATTGATTTCGATCTTAGATTGGGGCTTATTGTAAGTCAAGGCATTTTTACTAAGAGGCGGTCAACACCTTGCTAAAATAGCTTCTGCAGATACTGTTTTATTTATAACTTTGGTAATATTTGTTATGGTATCATCAAGAGAACAGGATGCTACCCGTTGAGATGATTTGCCTCAAAGATACCCCCCCAATAGGTCGTACACGGGGCCTTTCCTTACGGCAAAATGGGCCTAATGTGGCCTTACGTCCGAATTAAGTTAGGCTGCAGTAGTCATCCCTTTCTGGTTGACTAACCGGCCCACACCGTATAAAATAGATAAGAAAGAATATGCACATTTAGATTTTGTCAACTACCGCATACCGATAGGGAAATTTAGTTCCGAGGTTTACTTTGACAACAAACCATCATGACAAGTTTTTCAAAAAGATGTTCTCGGGCCAAGACCTGGCCAAAGACTTCTTGGCCAACTATTTGCCTGACTCCATACTAGGGCAACTCGATCTAAACACACTTGAGGCCACCACAGATTCCTTTGTGGATGACCAATTAAAGGCGCATTTTACGGACCTTGTTTACCGGGTGAACATAAAACAGTCTCAACAAGGTTATGTCTGTATCTTGCTGGAGCACAAGAGCCATCAGGACAGATACGTGCCGCTGCAACTCTTTAGATATATGAATCAGATGTGGTCCTATGCCACTTCAAAGCAGCCTGCCTCGGAATATTTGCCTGTTATCATTCCACTGGTATTTTATCATGGCACCACTACCTGGGTGGGATCAACCAAGTTTAGCTCGTTATTTGATGCTACGGCTGAGTTGAAACGGCATCTGCCTGATTTTGAATATCTTCTTTTGGACTTATCTACTCTGGCGGATGAAAAGATAAAAGGAGATGTCAAGACCAGGATGACCCTGTTGCTCCAGAAGCACATCAGTGATCCTGAGTTAGTTGCCAAATTAGCGGACATAGCTACTCTTTATCACGAAATATCAGCAGATCCTAATCAGCTTGAATTTCTTAAAGTGATTGCTCAGTATTTGATTTTCACAGACAGATTAACAAAAGAAGAAATAAAGGTCTTTTTGGACCAGGCCACATTAGGAAAAGGAGGAGAGATCATGCCTACAGTAGCCGAGCAATTCATTGAAGAAGGTGTACAGAAAGGTTTTCAACAGGGAATTCATGAGGGTGTTTTGGTAAACGCTAGGGAAGCTGTTATTGAGAACATTGAGTTCCGATTCGGCCAGGTTCCTAGCGAAGTAACTGAATCTATAAATGGGTTATCGGATACTGCGGTTTTAAAGGCACTGCTTAGACAAGCTTTTGTCGCCAAAACTCTGGATGAATTCATTCAGGCACTCAGGAAATCCAGGAACTAAACTCATATCATCCTGCCGCGCTCTAGAAAGAAAGCCCCACCAGATTAAACCGGTAGGGCTGATGATTTATTTCAGATTGACCCTTCCGCTACCTTCACTTAGCCGAACTAAGTTTAGTCACGCTCCAGGTCGTCTTCTGTCCGTCACTGGTTGTGCGAGATACCTGGCCGCTAACGGTCCCAATAAAGCTAAAGGTGGCGCTGGTCCCCAGGTTATAGATGTCCCGGCCGGAGAAGGAATTAGCCGTGGCCGCCGGATCATAGTAAACTTGACAATTAACGGCATCAGTACTCATTAACAGCATGGCGCCGCCACCGGTGTATCTTTGGAAATAAAACGCCTGAGACGTTCCGGCCGCGGCCTGCCAGACGCCGTCGGTATCCGGGTTGACCACCGCTTTGGAGCTCAGGCTGATCTTGGAGTTTTCCTTGGCCTGACCGGAGGTGAGATCGGTGACCGCATATTGACCCTGGTCCGTGGCCGTAAACACGATATACAACGACTGGGCTTTACCACCGGTGGCCACATCTCCGCCATTGAACACGCCGTGGACCAGGTTGGGGTCATAGAACGCCTGGATCGTCTTGCCGTCGGTTGAAATCAAACAGATGGCGCTACCGTCACTATATTTTTGGAGATAGACCTGCTTACCATTGGCCGCAGTCCAGCCGCCCGGATCGGGAACGATATTCGGCGGTGGAACCGGGGTTACCTGCACGTTATCTATGTAATAAAAATTAGGCCCGCTGAGATATGACCCATTGGGTGTCTTGACCCGGATAGCGCCGATGGCCCCGTCATCCACTTTGGCCGTAATTTGGGTGGAGCTATCCACCGTGAATGATTTGGCCGCTTTACCTCCGAAGGTCACGGCCGTAGCTCCACTGAGGTTAGTCCCTTTTATGGTAACGATCGTCCCTGGACCGCCCTCTTTCGGGCTGAAAGAAACGATCACCGGACCCGAGGCGCCAATTTGTCCGCCACGCACGGGCCAAATGTAGTAGCTGGACGCCTTATAGTTGAAGCCGACGCTGCCGTAGTACATACCGACGATCCACGCGCAGCTCGTATCGCTGGCGCCCGTAGTACCCGACCAGTAGAGGTCCGACTGGACGCCGGTAAAGGGATGACCTGCCGGCAGGGCCGGACCATAATTCCTATGGTCGATTAAACTGGGAAGCTCCTTCCAGGTCGGCAAACGCCAGTCTCCGGCCTTTGAACCATCTGACAAGCCGCAGTTCGGGCTGGCTAAGCCATTGGCGTCGGCTAAGGCGTTTGCCCAAGTTTGTAAGTTGAAACAATTGGCATTCTTCAGCCAGATCAGACCACTCAGATTGTCCGTGACCGTCCCATTGCTGTTGTCGTTGAACCGGGGGTTGGGCCAGGCCACGCCGGCCTGTTTAGCCCCATCCTGACCGGTATTGGTGCAAGCTATAATATTGCCGTTTGAGGCGTAACAGGTGGTTTGGCCCGTTTTGGGCAGGTTGATCGTTCCCCCCCAGACGTCGGGGAGGTAGCAGAACAGGATAAGCATGGCGAATAGAGTTGTGATGGTTCGGTGGCTTGGCATTGGTTCACCCCCTGGTGGTTTGGTTCCTAAGTTCAGGTTTTGAACTGCGATTTCATTGATTTTTTTTTGATTAAGCCTGATGCTTCCGGGTGTTAATCTGCGTAATCATACCTAACCGGCGTAATCAGAGTTCAAAAGTCGTCGTAAGCACAATTCAGGCAAGCGCCCCGGTCATGACCCTTTGACCAATATGCCGTTCCTTATCCCCGGCCTGCATGGCGATGGCCACGGAGCGTCCGGAGCGGGTCAGCTTGCCCACGTAGGCATCCAATCCGGATACCGGAAATCCACCCAAAATGATCGGGGTATCGACTTCACCACCCAATTGGAGCTTGAGGCCGGTGAATTCATTTACCTGTCTGGCATCCTCATCCATCACCTGCATAAATGCCCCGACCTGCATGAGCAGGATGCAATCCGGAGCTTGCTGTTTAAGCTCCCGGTAGCGGGTCACCAGCTTTGTCGAAAACATCATTGATAGCTCCCCTTAATAACCAAATGGCCAAATAATCAAATCATCGACTATTGTCCGCCACGCACGGGCCAAAAGTAGGAGTTGGCCGCCTTACTGAACATGGCGACGCCGCCGTCGTAAATATAGACGACCCACGCGGCGCTCGTAAGGTAGGCGTTCGTAGTACTCGTCCAGTAGCCGCCGCCCGAATGGACGCCGGTAAAGGGATGACCTGCCGGCAGGGCCGGATTATATTGACTGCCATCCGTCAAACTGAACATCTCAGTAATATTGGGCAAACGCCAATCCCCGGCGTGGGAACCGTCAGACAACCCGCAACTTCCACTGGCTAATCCGTTGGCGGCACCCAAAGCGTCGGACCACAATTGGGTTCCGAGGCAATAGGAGTTTTTCAGCCAGATCAGGCCGGTCAAGTTGTCGGTGACAGTGCCGTCGGTGTTATCGGTGAACCGGGGGTTGGGCCAGGCCACGCCGGCTTGTTTATCCCCATCCTGACCGGTATTGGCGCACGCTATAATATTTCCAGACGAGTCGTAGCACGTGGTTTGGCCGGTTACAGGGACCATGGCTGGATAAGCGGAGTCGGCGGCCCGGGGCGTCTGGATGGCGATTGACGGGGTCGGCGGATTGGCCGGTTCATCTCCAACCACGAGAGAGGCCGGAAGGAGCACCATCATACAGTATAAAACGGTTAAAATATGTCGCAGTTTCATGTTTTCCTCCTGTAGTTTTTAGTGAATTTTGTCAAAACGAAGCGGCCGGATCATCTTAAGTCATGGGCTGCCGATTACCCTGGCCAGGGTTAAAGATATCCTTTCCCATGGACCCGGCCGGGAACGTCCCACCTCGGCAAAGCACCAAATAATCAAATAGCCAAATGCTCTATTGTCCCCCTCGCACGGGCCAAATGAAGGCAATGTTCGTCTCGTTGACGTAGCCGACGTAGCCGTCGGTCATATCGACGGCCCACGCGTAGCCCGGAAAGTAGGCGAAAGTAGTACTCGACCAGTAGTAGCTCGACTGGATGCCGGTAAAAAGATACATACTGGAAGAGCGAATGGCCTCAGTCCCGGTCGTGAGGGCTACTAGTTCATCTTTTGTTGGCAAACGCCACTGACCTGCTTGTGAGCCGTCGGTTAGCGAGAACGGAATTCCATTCTGGACCTCAGCCGCTCGACTAGCGGCGGTGGACCAATTCTTCGGACCGCCCCACCCCGCATCTTGCAGCCAGACCAATTGTGTGGTCGTATCGGTCACCGTGCCGTTGCCATTATCAACCCACCGCCCGTCCGGACTCGACCCATCACATGGCGGGACCGAGGTCGGCAGCTCGCCGGTATCGGCCGTCGTCATGGTGCCGTTGCCATGGTCAACCCACCGTCCGTCAGGACTAGACTGGCTACATGGCGGGACCGAGGTCGGCAGCTCACCGGCATAAGCCGGCAGGCTCGAAGAACAAAATAGACCACCCAGCATAAAAAAGGCCAATAAATAGCGCGATGCTTTTCCCGCGTTTCCAGTCATGACCATTCCCTCCAAATGTGTTTAGCTGTTTTGCGGCCAGCGAGTTGCAGCCAGATCATTTTAAGTCAAGGGCTAGCGATTGCCCTGGCCGAGGTTGAAGATATCCTTCGCCGGATTTTTGGATGAGTTATCGGCGGCCGGGCAAGCTTTGAGTTGAACGGCATGGGCCGGGTCATAAATCGCCCCGGTCGCGTCCACCGCCCAGGAGATTCCCGCCCCGGAGCGGTCAATGATATAGATGCGAGCCCCAAAGTTGTTGCGGTAGACCGCGGTAAGATGAATCATACCGGTGGTCGATTCAATGTATCCGACCAGATGGCCGGGAAAGGCCCTGGAGGTGGAATTAGTGTTTACGACCGTGCCCCGGATGGCAAAATATGTGGCGGCCGCTTCCACGATGTAATTATACTTGGTGTTGGGGTACAGAGTGTCGGAGACGCATCCCCTCCAGGTCTCTGCCCGGCACACAGGCAGAAACAGGCCGGAAACGAACAATAGTACGCTTAGGACGAAGATACTCTTTTTCATTCTTTTCCCCTTCATTATTCAGCATGTGATTTGCGATTGGTTCTGCCACCCCGACAAGATAAGAGCAAAAAAGGTGCCAGTCGCTCAACTTATCTAACTAAGCCAAAACAATCATTTTTTAAATTCGGTGTCAACTCGGCTAATGCCAACTGCCAACTCGGATGTGCCGACTGCCAACACGGATGTGCCAACCGGGTTTCTCATAGCTCGGTTTATCACCGTCATTGTCATGGTTATCGACCACGGCATTGGCTCCATATTTAGATTGGTTTAAGGGAAACAGGCCGAAATTGTACTATAATATAATTCTGTAGTGAAATTCAAGATAAACCAGATGTTATTCCAGGGTAAACGCATGAAATATTCTTAAGTCGGATAAGTCCAAATGAGCCCCGAAGCGAGGAGTTAACCGGGTTTGCCCTGGATGGGGCCCCAATGCTGTTGAATTAAGGGCATTCACGCACGTTTTATTCATAAGATGGTCAATTCCGAATAAGTTAATGACATTGAGTCCCGGATAGACCGGCCGGGCTGTAACCTTTTTAAAATCCCAACCGACTATACTTGTGCAACCCGTCGCTTCGGCAGTTTGATCCTTTAAAACTTAAACCCTAAGGAGGTATGATGAAAAAATCACTCATCGGAGCAATCGTACTATCTATGGCCCTGGCAGTGCCGGTCTTCGCCGCCGACAACACTGCTCCCCAGAAAGGCGCCACAGGCGCTGGCTTTGAGGAAAGAAAGGCTGATGTGCTGAAGAGAATCGATGCCCGTATGGCCAGAATCCAGCAGGAGAAAGATTGCGTGAATGCGGCCAAGAGCCACGATGAACTCAAAGCCTGTCGAGACAAGTACGGCCCTCCCGGCGGCCATCAAGGCATGATGAAGGGGCCAATGGGACCAGGGGGATCCGGTCACCCCGGCGGCCAGACCGCTCAGTAAGCCCGGTAATGGCCGGCCGGTCAACAGCTTATAGGGTTGCGTCATGGCCTCATGTTTTTCGGGTCCGGTTTGGTTGAAAAATAAAACATAAAAAAGACATATTGAGACTTGCCTTCCACGCCCGATTCCGGCATGGTGGCATTGACCGGGCGCTTCCGGCCCCAGCACCGACCTCCTCCCAGCAAGGCTGTCAATGCCGTCGGGGCGTCCGGTCTTTCTCGCCACAAAAGAATGGGCAATCTTCTTTCCTTACCCGGCTCTTTCCTCAAGCCGCGGAAAGCGCTAAACCCAAAAGTGCACCTTATGGCCATTGAAGCCGCTAAATCATGCCCCGATCGACTCGCTGGTCTGGGGCTGGTGTCGATCCTTGTTTTCACCCCCTGTGCAGAAGGAGGAGCAGGATTGACCAGGGCCAGCCCGAACCCAATGGACAGAACTTGGGAAGGGCTTATCTCCGGTATCATAACCGAGCTTAGGTCCATTACTTGTGCCGACGTTTACAGGATTGAGGATTTTCCTAAAACCCCAAACCAACTCCCTGGTTAACTGGTGCGCCTAGAGACGACCCTGAAAGAGGTCGATATTGAGGTGGTTGGTTATCCCCAAAGGGCAGCATCACCTTTCCTCAAAGGCTCTTGGCTTAGGCCTGGAACAAGAGGCGCTATACAGAACATGAGATAGTAAAACAATAGAAATCAAATATGTAAAGCCACAGTAACTCTGATGGTTGATAACTTTCAGATCATCTAACCCGCATCACATGCCGGGAAAAACAAAGCTGGAGCAGCATCGAGTGTTAGCCGGGTAACTGGTCAAATACCTTCTTGCTTTGTTCCAAGCAGGGCTATTTTATCCATGTGTCTCCTGGATCTCTTCACTTTTAACTCTAAGCGAAGTGCATCTCCGTGAGAAAGTGGCCCGGAAGTCGCAAGTATCGTAGCCGGTGTCCTGCCTCGGACATATTTGCTTCCCTTGCCGGAATTATGCTCCTTCAACCGTGCCTCCACATCTTTAGCAATGCCACAATAATGGGTACCATCGCTGCATTCCAACAGATAAACAAACCAACGGGCTTCATCCCTCATCCGCTTTCCGTTCTTAATTATGCGCCTGTCAAGGGCCAGCTTATTTAACCACCATCAAGGGCGGATAAATTGACCATCCTTTTATTCTCGCCCAGCCGGTGATAAACCTGTTCTGATGCTCTTCTTCCACAGGCTCCTTTTCTACTCTGATTCCACCCCAGAACAAATCCTACGACCTATCCTTTATTCCTTTGGCCCATCCCGGCTATCTCCAGTGTTTAGGGTCCTCCATAAGGATCAGATGCGCATTGTAACGAATCGCGATCAATCACTTCCGGAGCAATTATCCGGCCATGAAATAAGCCCCACCGTCCGAGAACAAGTCCCTAAGATTTCCTTGAAGACACCACCAAGCTCTCCACTCCCGGCATACCTTCTAAGATAACCTGCAGGTCGATCAGGGGCATGATCAACCTAATGGATAAAGATATACCGGGGACAGTTTCATGGCCAGGTAGACCATCTACTCGGTTACCCAGCGGCCAGTGGTAGGTGCTGTCCCCAAAAAGACCGAGTTTAATTTCAGACCAGCCATTAATTATAAAATCGGTCCTCTGTTTAGCGGTGGAGCAGCTATTGAACATTTCAAGTATCAATATCAAATGTCTTAAACAAAATATAAATTTAGAAAAAAACTAGACATAAGATTAATCGTATGGTAAAAGTTCTCTATCTGCTCAAATAAAAATATAGAGTGTCTTAAACAAAAAATAAATTATTTTCTAAAAACACTAGACACAAGATAAATTGTATGCTAGAGTTCTTTCTAAGATCACTATGATCCACTCAACTACTCAAGGAATATAAATGCAGAGCTGGTAGTTTCGTTAAAGAAATGCTTAAATTCTATTATAGCGCGCCCTAAGGTACAAATAAAGATTAATTAGTGGACGTTATGTTAAATACTTTTCTGCTAAAGGAGGTGAAGCCAAGATATTGATACTATAAATATTTATATCATAATAAATTAAAATTTTGTTAAATAGGTGAATGGTAAAATTGGAGCAATGTACGTAATTACAAAATAACCAATTTGTGATGGTTGGTAAACTGCACAATTGGTTCATAAAACTAACGGAGGTAAAAAGATATATGAGTAATCAAATCAAAGAAGATATACTTAGAGAGCGTCAAGTTAATCCCTTAAATTTAAAAAGGCCGGTTAATATACCTGACGATCAAGTAATTCCCACAGGACGGAAAGGAAGAGAAATTATCGACCAAGTGTATCAACTAATCTCGAAATATATTACTGATGAAAAAGAACTACATCGGGCGATGAAGTTAATTCGGTTTCAACTTATTGAAATGTATAATGGTAATCAATGCTTCGGTAGGTCTTATACCAACTGTTTGGTTAATTTAGATCTATTTGATATTTCTAAAGAATTGTTCGTTCTCTTGTGCTATTTCTGTTTTGAAGATCCATATTTCCCCTGGAAAGGAAATAAGAAAAAGAACAATGGCTGCTAAATATTGAATTAGCCGATTATAGGAATAACTCTAACAACGGACATGTTCAGGAGCGAAGTTTTGGTCCTGGACGTGTCCACCTACAAGGCACAGATGGGGGTTGTCTCAAAACTCGTGATTTGCACCAAACCTGGAGACCCGGTGATGCGAAGTTTGATTAACTTGGCAAGTGATGATTCAGCAGGTAGTGGAAGGGGAATCACCAGGAGTGATTACCGGTGTAGAAGCTTCGCCAAGCATATGGGTTATCAGTTAAGAAAAGGATGAAGTAATACCACACGAAATGAATACGTAAAATTAATGTGATAGGCTTAACAGCCCTAACCAACCGTTGAATGTCAAACTTAATTAGGAGGATACAGCAATGGAATTTATACTTGTAGGCGTGACCTACAATAACTGTCAGGCTCACATCAAAGAGTTGATGAAACAAAAAAATCCGATTTTAGAACTGGTTAGACAGCCAGATAACCCATCTGATAGCAACGCCATTCAGGTGAGTGTTACCGCCGGTCAGGAAGTATGCCAAAATCGCCGGTTTAAAAGTATACCACAGGGGGGCGAGGGCGCACCTCTAGATTACCGCTCTTATTTTTTAAGGCAGCTATTCGTAAAGGACTTTTTCGTTTAGGAAAAAATCCTTGTTATTTTATTAAGATAGATCTATTTTTCTCTTTTTCTATAACTTGATCCTCCGAAGATTAGGACTTCCGAGTTATGCACGAGCCGGTCGGCGATCGCAGTGGCCACAGTGGTTGAGTCGAACACGTTTCCCCAGTCAGCGAAAGGCAAGTTTGTCGTCACCAAGGTGGACTTTTGTTGATGCCTCTGGCTGATTACCTGGAAGAAGAGGTGTGAACCCTGTTGACCAAGAGAGAGATAACCTAATTCGTCACAGACCAGGAGGTCCGGAGATTGGTAATAGTGGAGCTTTTTCAGAAGGGATCGATCTGCCTCAGCGGCGATAAGATGATTAATCATATCAATGGCAGTGGTAAATAGGACCTTGATATTGGCGTTTAATGCGGCATAGGCCAGGCATTTTGCCAGAAAGGTTTTACCGACGCCAGGATTGCCGATAAGGATTACGTCGACCCGGCTTCTGATAAAGTCCGTTGATAGCAGGTTAATAATGTGCGTTTTTTGTTCTTTCCGAGACGAATGATGATTAAAATCAAATTGATCGATGGTTATTTTTTCGGTCAGTTTAGATTGGTTCCATTTTGATTTGATGGCTTTTTGACGTCGATATTCAAGTTCGATCTCCGCCAATTGATCGAGGATGTCTATGGGGCCGCGGTTATGCTGAGCCGCTTGAGCGACGAGATTTTCTATATTATTGGCCATTTCCTTTAGCCGGAGGTTGATGAGCTTTTCTTTAAGGCGATCAATCTCGGTCATGTCTTTTTCTCCTTTTTAAGACCAGAGAATCGTAATCGGCTAAGGATGGTTCCTCTAATCGGATCTGATTAAGCTGCTCTTGCTTTAACTTAACCGGCGGTTGAAGTCTTTGGGGCGTCATTTCCTGGTAGAGGATATTTTCAACGTAGTGTGCGCCATAGGCGTGATGCAAAGAGGCCCTTTTAATAGCTGTCATAAGGGAATAGACGCCATAATCGTCTTTGAGCCGCAGGAGCTTACGGACGTTTTGTTTAATCGGTTGATTAGCCTCAGCCAGGCATTCAAGGTATGTTTTTGCTTCTTCACCCAGAGAGATAAAGACGGCCACTTCCTCTGAAGTCCACTGCCGGTATTTCTGTTTTTTGGCCGCCTCATGGTGGGCGGGAAGTTCGATTCGTTGCCGCCGCTTCCATGAACGTGGATGAGAGGCGATAGGTTTATCGTGGTCATAGATGGTAAGGGTTTGGTGATCGGCTTTGGCCGTAACCATTTTTCCAACTGCGTAAGGAGGTACGGTATAATTGTTGCCGCCAAAGCGGATGGAAAAGTCAGTATGGACTTTTAGGACAGCCAATTCCCGGCAATCCGGCAGAAACTCGGGTAATGGTTTTAGAGCTTCCGGCTCAAACCGGTCAATAGGTCGTTGGCCCGTCGTATTATGGATTCTAACATTGGCCACCTCATCTCGCCACCGGTTGGCCTGGCGGTGAATATCGGTTAAATCCTTAAACGACCTTAAGGGCCAAAAGTTCTTACGGATATAGTGGATAGCGCCTTTTTCCACCTTGCCTTTTTCTTGGGGTTGACGGACGTGACAGGCTTTTGGTGTGATTTTAAAAGGGCGCAAGAAGTCTAAAAAGGCTTCGTTGAATCTGATCAGAGACCCTTCACGCTCCAAAACGGCGGTGAGCATATTATCGTGGACCAGTTCTTTTGGGGAACCGCCATAGAAACGGAAAGCATTGAGTAAACAGCTATGTAAGGTATCTTGCGTTTGAGCGTGGGTGAATTCTAAATAGAGCATCCGGCTGTGGCATTCAATCACGGCCAGACAGTAAAGTTTTCTTTTGTGCCCTTCGTAATCTAAAGAACCGAAGTGTCCCCAATCGATTTGGCATTGTTCGCCCGGAGCGGATTCAAATCGAATAAAAGCTTGTTTCTTGGCTGATGGTCTTATTCGTTGCAGATAGTCCTTGAGGATAGTGATGCCGCCATCAAATCCCAATTCAGCCAATCGTTGGCGAATGACGACCGCGGAGGCTTTGGGATCGATGTTTAGGAGGCGGGAGATTTCTTCTTCAAATGGCTGAAGCTTACTGACTCTCTTGCTGGAATTCTTGGAAATATCTGGATGTTTAAGGTACTTGTCCACGATTTTTCTGTTGACCTGCAGGGTGCCGGCGATTTTCCGAACCGAGTAGCCGATATCATAGAGGCGATGAATTTCAAAGACGGTGCGTCGATCAATCATGGCCTCCCCCAAGAAGTGGCTGGTCGTTTTCATATTTTCTTTGAATCTCATGTTTGTAGGCCCAATTTATCGGAAAATTAAGCGTCCCGTCCATCTAGTCCTTTTTTGCAAGCATATTCAACTTACGGGAATTAAAATGACTTTTGTAATTAACGCGTCCATCTTTGCAAGCAGACCAGATGACTCCGGGATCAGATAATAACTTCCTGTCTTAAAAGGCGAACATTGTTTTAACGGGTCCATCTTTGCAAGACGATCTGGGGAACGACGGCCACTATCCCGATGTTTTTGAAGAAGGCGATTTCGTAAGACGTATTGCGGATGTTGACCTCGATACCGGCTCCAATAATTCGAGTTTTGCTGTCGCCATGTCTTTTGAGCGTCTTTTTGGTTGACTTGATAATCGTTGTCTCCGGCCATTTTCTGCTGCTGCCATAATCTTTTTCTGGCTCTTTGACAATCCTTTTGGCTGCAGTACCTCTGGTTCTTTACCTTCGGATTTGGCAAAAAGAGACAGTTACAGTGAGCGCATCGGATCATCTGGTTCATGGTTCCCCCTCCTGAAGAGACCATAAACCAATTCTTGGACTTAACGACCTGAAGAACATACGCTATCCATGGCAGTTGACCATCTTGGACGAGTCCAGAATCAGGTCATTTGACCTGGATCAGAGCCGGCCACCATCCCTTGGGGTGGAGGGGAAACTCCGGTCGCCCTACGGACTCCCTCCGTTTCCCCTCTATCCCACCCCAACCAAAAAACAGGGGAGGCAGGGAGAGAACTCACATCAAAAAGGAAGTCAAAAAAGATTGAGAGGCAGGAAAAAAAGGCAAGGTGGGGTACTTTTGACCGGCCGGGGTGGTGTACTTTTTCACCGGCCAAAATGGCTTACTTTTTCACCGGCGATAATACTCGCGGGGGCGTGGATTGAAACATCGATGCTATCAGAACAAATAATGTCTATATATGTCGCTCCCCTCGCGGGGGCGTGGATTGAAACGCGATATATGTCCAAATATCCTCAAACGTCCAAGTCGCTCCCCTCGCGGGGGCGTGGATTGAAACTTTGCATCTCGGAGCCCGGCGCACAGAAATATTGTCGCTCCCCTCGCGGGGGCGTGGATTGAAACCATAAACAAGGCGCCGATCCGTAGGCCATCAAGGTCGCTCCCCTCGCGGGGGCGTGGATTGAAACCTCTCGCCAGGCCAACAATCCTGCTTTCAATTCAGTCGCTCCCCTCGCGGGGCGTGGATTGAAACTGTGGATTGTTTCTGTAAAAATGCCATGGCTTTAGTCGCTCCCCTCGCGGGGGCGTGGATTGAAACATCACGGCCTGAAATGGGTTTTGGATTTGCGGGAGTCGCTCCCCTCGCGGGGGCGTGGATTGAAACCAACTACCCACCATCCACTAAAGTGGGTTAATTGGGTCGCTCCCCTCGCGGGGGCGTGGATTGAAACTATGGTTAAATTGGCGACGCCCGAAGGTCAACCTTGTCGCTCCCCTCGCGGGGGCGTGGATTGAAACAATCCAACCAAATTTACAAGGAGACCCTACCGTAGTCGCTCCCCTCGCGGGGGCGTGGATTGAAACCCAATTGAATCCAACTATACCCATTCCAGTAATAGTCGCTCCCCTCGCGGGGGCGTGGATTGAAACGGACCGAAATGCCCCTACAGCGGCTGGACGCCGGTGAGCTACAGCTATAACACATCAGATGGAACAAAAAGAACCCTGCTTTGGTCGGGAACGGGAGGATTTGCCAGCAGCTGGAGCCTCGACAGCTCCAATAATTTATCGACCTACAAACAATTTGGCCCTTACACCGGCTGGACGCCCGTCAATGGCCAATAGATCGGCAGCAACAAGAATGGGAGAGGGACGGATTGATGGAAGATTTGAGGAGAAGAAAACGGAGAGGTTGAAAATGGCTACATTCCAGTTCGGTGCTTAGAGGCTTGGCGGTCATCCCGCCTGGACTATAAGTTGAAACTCTCACTATAAAATAGACCACAAGCCCTGCTAGTTAACTCTGGCGGGGCTATTTCATGACCAGTTCATGGCTCGGGGGTGATGGGCCGGGATTAGCAACTCGCTCATTGGATCATCATTGCGGATGCTGAACGCTGGAGCCGGGTAGCGATGGGTCAAAGGGAAAAGGGATAAGTTGGTGGATATGCAATTGGTTAGAGAAGGAATGGGCTTGTGGAAGCAAGGCATCAGAACGGGTTTATCACCGGCCGGGCGAGGATCAAAAGTGGTCAATTCATCTGGCCCAAGGGATGGTCAAAGAACGTGGCCCCAAATACCTTCAGCATGGTCAATTACCAAGGCCCTCGACGCATAGCGCACCGGTCCCAAAAATCTCTTGATATAAGCCAAATTCGGCATGTCAGAGCCCCTTCGGAGTCATGCCTGTAATATTCCAAGCTGGCTGCGATTAGAAATAATCAATATCCGAGACGTTCCGGGCATAATCAGGTCAAACTTTGAAGCGTTGAACCATATTGTCATGGATTTGGAATAGAAGCTCCGCTCATAATTGTCTTCTCTGAATTAATAATCATTACCGGTTAGATTTATTTTGGCTTGGCCACCCAGGCAACAATTCGTCTGATCCACCCATGATAATTTCGGGCTTTGGGTGGATGAGGCTACAAGAAGCAATGCAAAAGCACCAATCATGACCGTTTACGGTTCAGAAATTCTTGGCCCGGTAAACCAGAACGTTAAATATCTTTCGAAGTGTGGCGGCGAACCCGTGTTGCTTATAAAATTCCAAGGTCAAAATAACGATATTTTCTCTGAGCATGAAATTTTCATGGCATCTATCTAAAAAGCCATGATAAGCTTGATCATAGGCCCGTCGCAAATTTCTTAACCCGGTTTTAGATCCAACCACATTTGGTTCCGGTGTTGACGGCGGAGCAGCAGTCAAGAGCGCTTTGAAATAATAGTGGTAGCCTCCCGAATTGAGGATTGTGTGATGGAATCTGCTCGGCTCAAAGCCATGCCAGTCGGCCAGTATGGACAAAGTGAAATGATCAAAGAACATAGTGTGATAAACGTCGCGGTAGCGCTGCTCAAACTCGCCGGAATCCTCGGCGAAGGGTGTTTCTATGATAATGATTCCGCCCGGTGCCAGCATGGCCTTGATCTTGTCCATAAACAGGTGAGGATCCACGACATGCTCGATTATATGGATGGCTGCAATACAATCAAATTTCTCCGGTGGCTCAAATTCTTCCCAGGACGCCTTTTCGGCCTTGAATCCCCTTTTCCTGACGTCTTGAATGTGGTCATCGGACAGATCTATGCCGGTGACGTCAAACCCCAATCTACTAAATGTTAATAGATATCGGCCATTTCCGCAACCAATATCCAGCATGCGCGGCTTGGTATCTTGGCCCTTTAGTTTTTGCACAAAGGATCTCTTCCAATCTGAGACGCCTAGGGCGTTCAAATCCTGTACCCAGCTTTGGATATGTTCCTCCGTCTGAGTCCAATGGGTATCATCCTGGACGATCTTAGTGAATTCGACATACCCGGAGCAATTGTACAATTTGCCCAGGTCCTCCGGGGTATATGATGGGTGACTGAATTGTAGACCACATATGTCACATCGGTAAATATGACGGTCGAACTCATGGATGTCGGGCAAAAAGGCGGCGTAACCGTTTAGGCTGAAAAAATCCGATCTCTTTCCCAGCAAGACCACGTTGTCAAGCAGACATAAAGGACAGACGATGGTCATGATGTCTCCTTTTGAGAAATATTTTTTCAATTAGTAAATCGATGTCTATCTTTAAGAAAGCGAAAGAAATAGAAGACCTGGTTCAGTTCGATTTTGACTTTTTGAGACTGCCTGATGCTCACCCGGTAAACCAGATCTGAAAAATGTTCCTTCAGTTGGTCGTCCACGAGGGAGTCTGTTGTGGTCTCAAGTGTGCTGAGATCAAGTTGGCCAAGGACACCGGCAGGTAAATAATTGGCCAAGAAGTCTTTGGCCAAGTCCTGGCCAGAGAACATCTTCTTGAAAAACTTGTCGTGATGGCTTGTTGTCAAGGTAAACCCCGGAACTAAATTTCCATAGCGGTGTACGGTAGTTGACAAAATCTAAGTGTCCATATTTTTACTTATCTATTCTATAGTCGTCCGATTTTGATTTCTAACATTTTGTATTGTCATTCACAGTGACAGAATAACATATAATATATAACTTAAATAATTATTATATCAAAACTAGACTTTTCTTGGATGATAGTTTAATCATAGGGACCACCAATAACATCAGGAGGTCCCGTCATGTTAAAAATCGATCCCAAATGGAGCGAAACCGCTTCTTCTCTGATGAGAAAAAGCCTCGAAGAATCAGGTAGAGCGATCAGAACCCGATTGATGGGTCTGTACCTTATAGCTTCGGGCCTACCGGCAACCAAGGTGGCCAAAAAGCTGGGAAAGAATCGAGCTACCATCGCTTCCTGGGTTCACCAGTTTAATCGTGAAGGCCTGGCAGGATTGGCCCCCAAATGGCGTGGAAGGCAAACACGCCTTCTTTCCGACCCCCAATTGGAGGCGCTTGGCCAGGCAGTGAAACAGCACCCCAGAGTTCTCGGAATAAAAAGTGGTCGTTGGACCGCCAAAATGCTAGTATCATTCGTTAAAAAAACTTTCAGAGTGAAACTGCATCCAGACATGGCCAGGAAGTACCTTCACAAATTAGGGCTCAGTTATAAGGTTCCGACCAAGAAATTTTTAAAGGCAGACCCTGAAGCACAAGAAGAATTTGCCGCTGATCTTGAGGAACTGGAGGTGACTCGCTGTCATCGGGCGGTCACTGTCTACGTTGACGATGGCAAGATAGAACAAGACGCCCTGCCACGCAAAGGCTGGTTCCTTAAAGGGGTCCCCGCAGAGGTTGAATCAATATCACCGGGGAAGAAAAAAATCCTCTTCTATGCCGCCGTGGTCCGCCCTTTGGGAAAGGTTATCTCCATGCAAGTGGATCGCTTTACCCAACATCAATCAATTCGTTTCCTTATCAAGATCAAAGAAAAGCTTCCAGGATACC
>JADFXY010000270.1:0-6590 GCA_015233355.1 Deltaproteobacteria bacterium
TGATGAGGCCTTCTACCAGTTGATGCAAGCTGCAGGCGACGCCGTGCTGAGGCTGGTCGGCGTTACCTACGGACACCCTTACAAGCTGAGGGCCGAAACCCTCAAGGTCAAGAAGGTCTCCCCGGATTTATTTTATGGAATATAAGCTAAACATTGTCATATATTAGATTTAATGACCAGGATGTGCCATTAATACCGGTATACAACTTGCATGTTTCCAAAGCAGTCAGTCATATGGTGATGTTGTTCTATCTCGAATTGGTTTCATCTCCGCCAGGGATCCGGCGATTTCCTACTTCGCCAAATCACCAAACGGAATTTTAACATCGACCTCCATCAGGGTAGCTCAAATGGATCTTTTGCAAAGAACGGTTGACCGCAAAATTTCAGTCAGCGGCATCGGACTGCACTCAGGGAAACAAGTCAATATGACCATTATGCCGGCCCCGGCCGACGCCGGTATTACCTTTGTCCGGAGCGATCTAAAGGATCACCCCGAGATTAAAGCCAATATCGAAAATGTGCATTCCACGGAGTTGGCTACCACGTTGTCGGCTAACGGTTGCCGGATATCCACTATCGAGCATCTCATGGCCGCCTTTTTCGGCCTGGGGGTAAACAACGCGGTGGTGGAAGTGGATTCGCCGGAAGTGCCGATTATGGATGGCAGCGCCGATCCTTTTGTTAATCTGTTGAAGCAGGCCGGCATCCGGGTTCTTGATGAAATCAATAAAGTCGTGGTGGTGACCGAACCTATCTGCGTTACCGACGGGGACAAAGTGATTCGCCTCGAACCTTCAGATGGTTTCAAGATCAGTTGCACTATCGATTTTGAACATCCTCTCTTGTCCAACCAGTCTTTTTGTATGGATTTTTCCGACGAAGCTTTTATGAATGAGATCGGCCCGGCCCGGACCTTTGGGTTTCTTAAAGATGTGACTATGCTGCAGGCTAATGGGTTGGCTAAAGGCGCGTCCTTAGATAACGCCATTGCCATTGATGAGGATTGTGTCCTAAATCCTGACGGACTTCGTTATGAAAATGAGTTCGTCCGGCATAAGATATTGGATTGTATCGGTGACTTGTCTCTGCTTGGTTACCCGGTGATCGGACATTTTATCGCTCATAAATCCGGACATGCTCTTCATCACCGACTGGTTACGCAACTTATGGCGCAGCCGTCGGCTTGGCGTTTAGCCGAGGCTACTGAATTTGCCGATATCTCCAGCCCCGACTGGAATTTTTCGCCGTTAAGCGCCTTGCACGCGGCGGCTTGATCACCTTCCAATTAAGAGACGGATCAGCCGGGAAATCTAACTATCATACAACGCAATCATGCAACGAGCGGCTGTTTGCAGGTAACTTGTTGTGATGCCTGACGTGATGTCCCTCCTATTTTCGTTCTTTAGTCTGCCGGGGCTGTCAAGAACGCTTTTGTCAAGGCTGACAATTTGTCGGGATGGCATGGTCGGTCACGGCTAGGTAGCGCTTTTTAACCTCTTCATCTTTTTCTAATTCTTCAATCAGACCGTGGTATTTGATCTGACCGTTGTCGATAATGTAAGCCCGGTCGGAATGGGCTAGGGCGAATTTAACATTTTGCTCGGACAGCAACACCGTCATTCCTTCCTGCTTCATCACATCAATGAAATCTCCCAGCGTCTTAACTACCAGCGGGGCTAGTCCTTCCGACGGTTCGTCAAGCAGGATCAGATCGGGGTTACCCATTAAGGCGCGGGAGATGGTCAGCATCTGTTGCTCGCCCCCGCTCAAATTTCCCCCCGGCCGATTCGCCATTTCCTCAAGTTTAGGAAAAAATTTGTAGATCCGTTCATAAGTCCATTTAATGTGCTTGCCTTTGCGCCCCACATCCAGGTTGGCCTTGACCGTGAGGTCCGGAAAGATCCGCCGGTCCTCCGGGACAAAGCCTATTCCCAACCGGGCAATCTTATACGGCGGCCATTTGGTGATATGGCAATCTTTAAATGTAATTGAGCCGGTCTGAGACGGCGTAAGTCCCATGATACTGCGCATGGTGGTAGTTTTACCCGCCCCGTTTCGGCCCAGCAGCACCACGACTTCACCCTGGGCCACGTCAAGTGACACATCAAACAGGATGTGGCTCAACCCATAATAAGTATTTATTTGATCGACCACCAGTCTCATCATCGGCGCCCGGGAGTAAGGTCAACAAGCTTCGTCCATCATAGGCTTTTCACCCAGATAGACTTCGATCACCTTCAGGTTGTTTGAGATTTCCTTGGGTGTTCCTTCAGCCAATAGATTGCCGTAACACAGAACCCGAATTTTTTGCGAGATGCCGAAAACTATGTCCATGTCGTGCTCAATGAACACCATGGTTACTTTCAACCGTTCCCACAGGTCCTTGACCAAGGCCACGGTTTGCCACCTTTCATCAGGACTCATTCCGGCGGTCGGCTCATCGAGCAGCAGCAACCGTGGCTCCAGGGCCAGGGCCAGGGCAATATCAAGCAGTTTTTGATTACCATGGGCCAGGGTTCCGCTCAAACGCTGAGCCATGTCCGTCAATCCGACACTGTCGAGAATCTCATAAGCCCGCTGGTGAATCTGGGTTAACTTCTTGTATGGCGTTCTAAAATTAAGGTTGCGTTCCTGCCGGGTGATGCAGGCGGACACCACATTTTCCAGCACCGTCATTTTTGGAAAAATATTCGTTCGTTGAAAGGCGCGAGCTAAACCCAATCTGACGGTTTTGAACGGTTGCAGACCCGCGATGTTTTGCCCGTTAAAAATTATTTTGCCCGAATCCGGAACATGGTAGCCGGTGATGAGGTTGAACAAGGTCGTCTTACCTGCACCGTTAGGGCCGATAATGGCGCTCAATTCCCCTTCGGCGACGCTGAAACTTAAATCTTCAATAACCATCCGGCCACTGAATGACTTAGACAGATTTTCAACTCGGAGAATGTCAGCCGCCATGAAACGTCACCATCTTTCTGAAGAATGACCGAACACGCCAACGGGAAGTTCTTCAATCATTTTTTTTCTTAATTATTTTTTGAACCAACCCGATTAACCCACCGGGGGCGAACAAGACCATAACCAACAGGATCAGGCCCAGGATAATCGCCCAGTACTCGACCAGTCCCTTATGGGCCTGCTGGAGAATGATTCTAAGGCACATCAAGAAAGCCGACCCCACAGTCGGGCCCATGAGTGAATACATCCCACCCACCAAACAGGCCAGGATAGGCTCGGCTGATCTGCTCCAGTGCAGGAACTCGGTTTGGGCAAAGCGGTTCAATTGGGCGAACAACCCGCCGGCCAATCCGGCAAAAGCACCGGCGATGATAAAATTGAGCCACTGATAAAATCTGACATTGATTCCGATGAATTTGGCCCGGTCCATATTTTCCCGGATAGTCCTGATGGTCAGGCCGAAGGAAGAATTGACCAGCATCCGCATCAGCCAGACACAAATCAAGAAAATGACCAGGCAGAACAGATAAAAATTGGTCGGGTTCAGGAAATCCGGCCGGGGCACGCCGTGGAGGCCGTCGTCCCCTCCCGTGAAGGTGTACCATTGAAAGGCAACCATATATAAGAGTTGGCCAAAGGCAAGAGTCAAGATAGAAAAGTAAAGCCCGGTCAGGCGGACACAGAACCACCCAATGATGACGGCAGCCAGCCCGGCCATCAACGGCGCCGCAGTCAGGGCTAAAAAAAGGGGTGCGCCCGCTTTTTTCATCAGCAGGGCCACCGTATAAGCGCCCACCCCGAAAAACGCGGCGTGCCCGAAACTGACCATGCCGCCAAAGCCCAGGATGAGGTTTAAACTCATGGCGAACAGGCTCATGATGATTATTTCAGTGGTCACCCAAATCCAGTACACCCCGGTCCGGCCCATATGGGCCAAGACAAAGGGCAAGATAAAACACATAACGATCAGCAACGCAGAGGCCACCCGGTGACGGGTTTTGGTCTCCGGCTGATGAATTTTAATTTCTGGAGTTGGCTTTTTGTTTAACATGATGCTCTTGTTGAGATAGTTTGATGCCTGGTTCCGACATCCTTAAAAAAATAATGCAGAAATAGTCTATCCGTCCTTTACGGCTCTTTCTGCGTTTTCAGCGTTGTGCTTATTCGTCTCCTACCGTTCCGGCTTGCCAAAAAATCCCCAGGGCCTCCAAATAAGCACCAGGGCCATGATCACGTAAGGAAACACCAGGGCCCACCGGCCAAACGGCAACTGAAAGAAAGTCACTCCCAACCCAATGATCAAGGAACCCAACAAAGCGCCGCCAATACTGCCCAGCCCTCCGATGACCACCACGGCAAAGGACTCGATAATCTTTTCCATCCCAATGCCAAGATCGATATTGGCCAGGGCCGCCATCAAAACCCCGCCGAGCCCGGCCAGCCAACACCCCAGCATGAATGTTGAGGTCATGACCCAGGAGACGTTCACACCCAGCGCGCCCAGGGTATCCGGGAAAGTTACGGCAGCTCTAATCAGATTCCCCGCCCTGGTCCGATGCAGCAGCCACCACAATCCCAGGGCGATGACCGGACCCATAAACATAATAAAGACATTATAGGTGGGTAAGGCCAGGCCGAAAATATCCACCGAGCCGGCCAGGATCTCGGGCCGGGGGACGTTGCGCGGGTTACCCCCCCAAACAACCCGGACCAGATCGTCTAAAATCAGGACCAAGGCGTAAGTCAGGAGAAGTTGGAGCAGGTGTTCTTGCCGGTAGACCCGGCGAAACAAGCCGATTTCAAGGACAAAACCTAAGATGGCGATAGCCGGCGGGACGACTAAAAGCAACAGGAGAAAATTAAAAATAGATCCTCCGCTGACCAGGGAGCTGATGGAAAAGGCCAAAAAAGCCCCGATCATGTATAGCGACCCGTGGGCGAAATTGATCACCCGCAGCACGCCGAAAACCAGACTCAGGCCGGAGGCGATGATAAACAAGAGCATCCCCTGGCTTAAGCCGTTTATGGTCATAAATACGAGGTATTCTAAATTCATATGTTTCTTCGGAATATTATTAAGTTTTCTTGGTGTCGCCGATCCTCGGGCATCAGGGGAGGACCGGCGACCGAATCAGGCTTACTTTTTGCCCGCCCTCAATGCCTTCACTTCATCCACGGACAGCATGACCTTATCCGCCGGGATAGCCACCACGTCTTTCATGATCAGATGATCTTTATACTTGGCGTCCTTGGTTGTCACGCCGACGTATATACCCACGTTGGCCATATGATCCTCGGGACGAATGAAGAGGTCCCCGCGTAATGACTTAAATTTTAATCCATCTAAAACCTTAACCACTTTCTCGGAATCAGCGGTTCCGGCCTTCTTGATGGCTTCGGCTAAAGCGATCATTCCATCATAGGCCATAATCGCCCAATCAGCCGGGTATTCCTTGTTCTTATCATAATATTTTTGGACAAAGGCTTTCATTTCAGGTGTATCTACGGCATAAAAGGGGCATCGGGCATAACCGACCAGTCCTTCGGGCATATCGTTGCCTGTGGCCCGCAACAAATCTAAGTCGAATAAACCGGAAAAGGTGGCTTTCTTAAATAGCCCATAAGGTTTGGCTTGTTTAATAAATGTGCTTAAACCACCGCCCCAGAAACTACTATAAACCGCCTCGGGATTCTTGGCCATTAACGTGGGGATGAAGGGCGAGTAATTAGTTTCGCCTAATTTAACCCAAACCGTCTCCACAATTTTGGCCTCGGGTTTGAGTTGAGCCATCTTTTTGACAAAAGCATTGTACTGGTCATGGCCATAGGCATAATCCGGGCCGATATAACCGTAATTTTTAGCTTGACGTCCGGCCAGAGCCACGGCCATGCCGCGGCCTTCGATTCCGGTAGTGGGCACGACCTGAAACATATACGGCTGGAAATCAGTCGTGGTCAAGGCTTCGGCATTAGAAGTATGAAAATAAATAATCTTCTTATATTCAAGGGCTACCTTGGTTACCGCCAGGGCCACCGCACTGCTGGTCGGGCCGATCAGAAAATCACATTTTTCACTTAAGATGAGTTCTCTGGCCATGTTGGCCCCAATGTCGGGTTTTAGCTGGGCATCACGGACGACTAATTCCAACTTCCGGCCCAGGATGCCTCCTTTGGCGTTGACTTCCTCGATAAACAGTTCTATGCCCGCCTTTTGGGATTTAAAGAAGGTGGCCCCGATACCGGAGACATCAGCAATGAAGCCCAATTTGATGTTCTCCGCGGCGGCTTGATTGGCCACCAAGATAACGCTTAGTAGGAGCAGAGAAAAAAGGACGGTCATCTTCATCTTTGACTTAGATTTCATTTTTTCCTCCTAACATAATGGTTTCAGGTTACTTGTTACAGGTTGCATGTCAATGTCATTGACTTAAGGTCGCAAGGTCATCGGATCCTATTCTAATAAATAGTCTATTCCGATTAAGCCCTGAAAGGGCGCTCTAGGTTAGCCCAGGGCAACGCCCTGGGTATGGGCGGCGACTATACAAAATACCATGTAATACCCACATAAAATCGCCAGCAATTCCGTACTCAGCCGTAGCCGGATATCCCATTCAAAGGAAATGATTTTG
>JADFXY010000271.1:0-6570 GCA_015233355.1 Deltaproteobacteria bacterium
CTTCGACTGTCACCGGGGCGGCGGCCACGGCGTCAAGTGGGCTAGAGACAAGCAGCCCCAGAATCATTGCAGCCAGAATTCCAAGCAGATGCCTGGTCCTGCGGCCGACGCTCTTTGTTAATAGGTCAGATGGGTGATCCGGCCGCAAGAGATACTGGGCTGATTTGTTTAAACCAGCCGGGGTAGCTTTCCCATTTCTCCAGCCAACTAACCTGGTCGATCTTTCTTGCCTGGCTGCTTGCATAGGTGCTTGCATAGGTGATAGATCCTTCCGGAACTTGATATAAAGGTAAATAGTGCCTGGCCAATATACTTTTTTATTATATACAGTCATATAAAATTCAGTCAAGTAAATAACGTGGCCTTTGATACCGCGCTTGTTGGACTTTGTCCTATCAGGCTTTTTGACGCCTGGGCATCGAAACACGGGGAGCACAATTTCCGTCCATTCTTCTCCCTGACTCGGGGGAGCATAACCTCTTCGCCACAATTATCGCAAACAGCATTGTCAAATATTCGGGCCAAAGGGGGGAGTTCAGTTTCTATCCTGGTGGAGTTAAAGAAATCTATAATCTGACCGTTCAACAACTGGTGGATGAACGCCGGCCGGTCGGTCGACCCGTCCGGCTTCTTGGGTTTTCTGATGTCTCGTTTGAGAACTAGACGAACACCCTGACGGGTTTTGCGGGAGAGCAGGGTATAAACCTGTTTCCCAAAGTCATGAAAGATAAAATTTCCCTTGCCAAAAGTACAGCCGGTGATGACTTGAATTGCATCTGCGGCACAACTGTCATTCTCCACAATGGCTACCAGTTCTTCATCTTCGGCCCGGATGACGTCCATGGCTTTCATGGCCTCCTTGGCCGCGATGTAACCCAAGACCAGACCGGGACACAAGTGTCCGTGAAACTCCACGGCGGTCTTTAAGTCGTCTGGAAGAGGTCTGTCGAAGTCCATTGTTCATCTCCTTTAATGGTAAGAGCTCAACTAAGGGATATCTCAGCGGGCGCCGGTTCACTGCTTCAGATGCTTATACACTATTAATAGTGTCTCGTCGATAGGGATCCGGAATTTTGTTGGCGTGAGGATTAATTTTAAAGATCCGATCCAGCGGGCACAGATAAAAAAAGGACGCTGAGGTCCTCTAAGGATTCCAAATATTCCTTAAAAATCTCCACGTCCTTTTTTTCCGGCGCCCTCTGGATCAGGCTTTTTGACCACCGTTCGGCCGAGTTGTTTCCCAGCCTTCGCCTGCATTAACTGCAAGTTAGTCCTGCATTGACCGAGCGGAGAACTCTAGGCTTTTTGGACCGTTTATGACGGTACATACTCTGGTCGGCATCGTGGTAAAATATTTCCGGGCTGGCCTGGCCATTTAATGGAGCCAAACCAAAGGAGGCGGTTACCCCTCCCTTTAGTTCAGTCAAAGCCAAATTTACAGCCGTGGAAATATCTGCCGCCCTGACTGCGGCCTTCTCTGGTTCCAACCCTTCAAACAAGATGGCGAACTCATCACCACCGACGCGGGCGACCATATCGTAATCTCGAATTTGCTTTAGCAACGTCTCGGCCACTTTTTTAAGTATCCGGTCACCATGAATGTGGCCGTAGATATCATTAGCCGCCTTGAATCCATCCAGATCCATGAACATCAGGGCCAGGTGGCCCTTTTCTCGTTTGGCCCGCTTAAACGAAAGCTCTAAAAAGCGGCGAAAGAAGGCCTGATTATATAAACCGGTCAATCCATCCAGAGAATTTTCTACGGCCATGTTCTGGACCATGGCGATCAGGTCGGACTTGGATAGCTCCTCCAGGTTGAGGCTCGACAGCGGGCCGGTGGAGAGAGTATGATCAAACAATTGATGATTAGCTATAACCTGGCTTTTAAACAGCTTAGGCGCATGAGCTTCAAAGATATAGGGCAACATTGGCATCACCTCCAGCAGAAGAATTCATAGTTGCCTTCTTTATATGCAAATGTCGAGCCAAACAAAATATTACGAATAACATATTGATATTAGAAGAACTTAAGTCACGGCGAGATTATGTCGGGAGGATCACTACGAGGTAATTACGGTATCTCAATGTCAAAATTTGCCGACCGACCGGATCGACCGCCAAGAGGGTGACGGGTTGCTCGTTGCTTGTTTCCGGTTGCTGGTTGGAAACGTCCCGTCCTTTGGCAAGGCTGAATAAATTCCATCTCAGCGCCTTCATTGTCTGAACAGTAATCAGGACGGAATACTTATGTGTGGGACTGCCGGGCAGGTCTTAATCAAGTATGGCTAAGAATGTTTGAAGCCAAGACGACGCACCAGTAAGACAAAACCGCCATAGACCAGACATGACGCCGTTGCCAGTGTCAGAAGCCACTTGCACAATGTCGTAACGCCTGAGATCGTGCCGAGTATTGTGTTACTGCCTGGGTAAAGGCCAAGCATTCCGAGGATGCAAATGTTTTCCGCACAGTCAAAAAAAGCAACCCCGAATGGCAGCGAGTTAAGCATCAGCCACGAGGTGCCCGGTCCACACACAGCACGAATAATCTGCGTCATCAGAAAAGCAAAGCTGAGACAATAAAATGGAATAAAGACGAAATCTGTAGCCAGAAACCTGAGATACAACTTCCGGCCTGCAACGCCATAGTGCGTCAGCGTCGTGTATGCTTCTTGCGCTGAATAGAACGGCATTGCATCCAGCAGTCCTTCGTGACCGCTTAATTTTACGAACTCAGAATTGGAAAACGGCAGGGGCGAGAAATTGAACAGCCAGAAAAAGCCAAAAACGACAAGGAACAAGGCCAACATCAAGGACGCTGAGTAATGACTCTCAATCCACCAGCTTACACCCTTGATCAAGTTCTTGCTCATTTCACATTTTCCTCCAAATAATTCTGCTTAACGTCATGGCAACCAGCAACCACTCAGGGTGTGTACAGAATGACCATAAGTTCGCACTTTTTGTCTGAGATGTTGCGGAGTTTATGTTTGGTCTCGGAATCAAAGTGGATGGATTCGCCGACCTTTAGTTGATGGACCCGAGTGCCTAGGGTGACCTCCAGTTCGCCGTGCATGACGTAAATGAATTCTTCACCCGGATGCCGGTATTCCACCATTTTGTGTTTTTCTTTCGGTTCAATGGAGACCAGAAAACCGCGCAGGTGTTTGTCGGCCGCCCCTGGCGTCAAGGTCTGGTAGGAATAGCTTTGGGTTCGTTTGGCAAAGCCTTCCTGACGCTTGGCTCCGATCTCCATTTTCTCCTGGTCGGACAGGAAGCGGCTGGGGTCGATCTCCAGGGCGTGGGAAAGTTGCAGCAGAAAGGATACGGGAGGAGTGACCGCGTCTTCCTCCACCTGGGCAATGAATTCCGGTGTCTGTCCTGTCTGGGCGGCCAATTGTTCAAGGGTCAATTTTCGGTCCTGGCGCAATTTTTTGACGCGTTGTCCAAAAGAGACATCTGTTCTGACGCCTTCTTTGTTCAGGCTGGCCCGGTAGGCATCGGTGATTTTTTGGAACAGCAGTTTCTTGATTTCAGTTAAGAACAGGGGCAGAAACTGTCCGGCATCCGCGACCACGCCAAAGTCGGCTTGTTGAAAAATGGGGGCATGCCGGTCTCGGTTCAACGCCACGATTGTTTTAGCTCTTTTAATTGCTGCGGTGTATTGGATGGCTCCGGAAATTCCGCAGTTGATCAACAGCTTTGGCTTGATGGTCTTGCCGGTTTGGCCGATCAGATGGTCATGGGTCGTCCAATGGGCGTCTACGGCTGGTTTCGATGCCCAGACGTCTCCAGCCTGATAGGACAAAGTCCATCAAGCGCGGAATCAAAGGCCACGTTATTTACTTGACTGAATTTTATATGACTGTATATAATAAAAGTATAATGACCAGGCACTATTTACATCTATACACGCCCCGGAAGGACCTATCACCTATGCAGGCAGCCAGGCAAGAAAGATCGACCAGGTTAGTTGGCTGGAGAAATGGGGATGCTGCCCCGGCTGGTTTAAACAAATCAGCCCGGTATCTCTTGCGGCCGGATCACCCATCCGACCTATTAACTAAGAGCGTCGGCCTCAAGACCAGGCATCTGCTTGGAATTCTGGCTGCAATGATTCTGGGGCTGCTTGTCTCTAGCCCACTTGACGCCGTGGCCGCCGCCCCGGTGACAGTCGAAGTCGTCGTGGCCGGATGGGTGGAGATTTCTCCCAATAGGCCGGGCAATGCTCGTGACAGGGCCATAGAGGACGCTCTGCGGCAGGCGGTGGTTCGGGGCGTCTTCGAATCATCAGGGAAAGACGCAGCCAAAATGTCTCAGGTCGCGGCCAAACTGGCCCCATTCATCAAACAACCCTCGCAATTGATTCAGGACTACAAAGTAATTGATGAATCCGGCACCGAGAACGTCCATCTGGTCCTGGTCCTGGCCCGGGTAGATGTATCCAGGTTCGTCACCAAAACCAATGAACCAACCCCTGTAAAAAAGACCGCCGGCCCCGAAAAATCCGGTGGCCCAAAAACGCTCATCCTCGTGGCCCAAACTGCGCCGGGGCAACACGCACCTCTGGTCTGGTGGCGGGGCAAACCCGGTCTATATGGCCCGTTGTCTCAAACACTGGCAGGATCCCTGGCCCAGGCAAACATTTCTATTATTAAGCCTGAATCGATAGCAATTAAAGACCGGACGACGCAATGGGACGGGAAACCAATAACGGTAGAAGAGGCTTCCTATTTCGGCAAATTGGCCGGGGCTGACGTGGTCATCTGGGGACAAGTGGAAAATAATCAGCTTCCGCTGCCTCCTGGTGGAAAACCAGTCACCATCAATTCTACTCTGACTGGGTCTCTCCTGGATTTGAAGACAGGCCGGAACCTGGGTCGCGTTACCCGAGAGGTCTCCGTTTCGGCCAATACGTCTGATCAAGCCGGGAAGGAAGCCGGCTCCGCCCTGGCTAAAGAAGTCGCCAATGAGGTCATCAGGCTTCTCGGTTCGACCTCCCCTGCCCCTTCCGTCACCGCCCCGTCCACACCCAAACAACCCAGCCGGGTGGTACTGAAGATCAAAGGCATCAAACGCTATTCCGAGCTAACCAAACCCGAAGGGGCCGTCAAAAAAAATGTCCCGGAGATCAAGGGCATTCTCCAACGCCGGGTAAGCTCCGGCACCCTGACCATGGAACTGAACTATTCCGGCTCTGCTCAGGAGTTGGCGGAAGCCCTATCGAAGAAAGATTTCGGAGTCTTTAAACTGGTCAACCCACAAGTGACGGGCGAAAACCTGACCATGGACTTAAGTTCCTCGGAGACCCAGCCCGCGTCGCAGGATGGAACTTCGGCGCCGTCACAGGGCGGCGTCAGACCTCCCTCACCGAGCATCGTGCCCCCGGCCGCCTCCCCAACAGGGCAATAGATGAGAAATGACCATAACGATACGGCAATCACTTTATGAATCTACCCAATATCATCTCCCTGGCCAGAATTCTCTTTACGCCGGTTGTGGTCATCCTCCTGGTGGACGAAGATCATGTCATGGCTTTGGTGGTCTTTGCCATAGCCGGGATTACAGATGGATTGGACGGGTTGTTGGCTCGGGTACTGCATCAGAGAACCATCCTGGGCTCTTATCTGGATCCAATTGCCGATAAGCTTTTATTGCTGGCATCTTTCATCACCCTGGCCTTCTTGGGCAAAATTCCTGTCTGGTTGGTGGTCGTGGTCATCAGCCGCGACGTGATCATCGTCTCGGGTATCCTGGTTCTCGTCCTAAATGATTACAAACTGACCATTGAGCCCACCATTATCAGTAAGATGACCACGGTATTCCAAATCGGGACCGTCCTGGCCGTGCTCTGCAAAGGCTATCTGTTCTACGATCCGGTCATCTTGCTGGCTTTCTATTGGATAACAGCTCTCCTGACCATCCTCTCCGGTCTGGATTACGTCCGTACCGGAGTAAAGATGACCGGCAACAACTCCCGAACCTGAGGAAAACATGCAAAATAACTGGGCCAGGTCCGTACCTGTACGATTTTCTTCCGTTATCTTGTTTATTGTCGGTTTGACCTGGATGGCCTATTTACTCCGGGAGGTGCTCACTCCGATTCTTGTCGCTTTCTTGATTGCCTATGTCTTGGAGCCGTTGGTCTCCCTCCTGGAACGAAAGGGGTTTAACCGGGCTCTGGCTGTAGGATTCATCATGTTCCTGTTAATTGCCTTCATCGCCGTGGCTTTCTTATTTATTATTCCCACAATTCAGCAGGAACTGCAGGCCCTCATCAGCCAGTTTCCGTCTTACCTCGAGAAGCTCCAAAAGGTCGCCATTCCTTATATCGAAAAAAGGTTCAAGGTTCATTTCCCAGCCACAATAGAAGAAATGCTGGTCCAGGTGAAAAACCATCTCGTCGGGGTGGATGCCTCAAGCATTATCGATCGTTTCAAACGCTTCCTGGGTTTGGCTCTATCCGGCGCCTTCAATTTGGTGTCGTGGACGGTCAGTGTTATCCTCGTTCCCGTCTTTATTTTTTACTTTCTTAATGATTTCAACAAAATCATTATAAGAGTCAAGGCTTAT
>JADFXY010000272.1:0-6535 GCA_015233355.1 Deltaproteobacteria bacterium
CATCTCAGCCGCGATCTTTTCCTCTTCCACCTCCTCGCAAGCCGTCCGGGCGATCAGGCCCACCTGGTGCGGTTTTATCCTTTGAAGAATATCTTTAAGGCGGCGTCGTTCATTTTCATCTTCAATCCGACGGGAAATACCAATGTGTTCGACCATCGGCATCATCACCAGGTGACGCCCCGGCAACGAGATATGGGAGGTGATGCGCGGCCCTTTGGTTCCCAGCGGCTCTTTTGATATCTGGACCAGGATATCCTGCCCTTCATGGAGGAGATCTTCGATCCGAAAGGGAACGGTATCTAAGTGATTACATTCAGGTGGTTCAGAGTCATCCCGGCGCCTGGCCGGGCCGTCCTCCTTGGAATGAAAATCATGATCCAAGAAACCGATCAACTCAACCGAGTTGTCATAGACATCAGTCACATAAATAAAAGCCGCCTTTTCTAGACCGATGTCCACAAAAGCAGCTTGCATTCCGGGCAGGACTCGAATCACTCTTCCCTTATAAATGTTACCGGCCAGGCCTTTTTCCAGCACTCGCTCCAGGTAGTATTCCGTGACCAGACTATTCTCGACTAGAGCCACCCTGGTCTCATGTGGCCGCGAATTAATTACCAATTCAGTTGTCATTTAGCCTCCCGGTCAAGCGTCACCGGCTCAACCGCGCCCTGTATCGGATTATCATTTTGATCTGCGGCCGCGGGCTGTCATTACAAAACGCGCCACCGCTCCACGGCAGAGTCCAGGTCTCCGGCTCAATGCTGTTGAATTAAGGGTGAGACGTTAAGATTTCTCGCTTCGCTCGAAATGACAGTGGGGTGGACCATCCGAAATGACGATGTAAATTTGTCATTCCGAGCGAAGCGGGGAATCTTATCTCATCCGAAGAAGGTCAGGCGTGCCGCTAACTCAACAGCATTGGGTCTCCGGCTTGGGCCTGACGTTTTCAGCGGTGGGATCACCCTGGAGACTAAACCGACTCCGGGTTGACCTCAACAGATCGGATTTTAGTCATCCGCAAACCCTTGGCTTGTTGATCATCAAAACCGAAAATGGCTTTAATCACCGGCAATGGCCGCACCAGGTCATGCACCGGCGATCTCAAGACGAGGGTGATCTGGTGGGGACTATCTGGAGAAATCTGAGTGACGATAGTCTTCAGGTCGATTGTCTTGGATCGTTTATCCGAGCCGCTGGTCTTGGTCGTTTCAAACGATTCAGCCGTTGAAAATTGGTCCAACCGGGCCGTCTCAAAGTCGGCCGTGAGGTTCTCCACAACATATTCAATTTCTATTAAGGTGGCGGTCTTTTTTCGCTTCGGCGGCAACGGAGCCACTAATGTCACCCGTAATCCCCGCGGTAATGTTTGGCTCAACCGCTCGCCTATGGCCTCTAAGTCCTGGTGCTCGACCAGGGCCACGTCCAGGTGCTCGTCCAAACTCTCCATTCCGACAGGCAAAGCCGGTGAAAAGACCAGCTTGGGTTTGGGATGAAAACCTTCGGTGTGGACCAGGTTCCATCCGGCCCGGCGCAGCGCCCGGCTAAAAATGCTAATCATTTCCAGATGCCCGAAAAATGCGGCATCCTCTGTCTTGGTAAAGTGGATCCTGACCAGAAAGGGCTTGTCCACCTGAACCGGAATTACCGGCCGGACATTTTCACTGATGGGAACGCTATCCGGCTGATAAATCTTCATCTCGACCAATGAGTGGTCGCATACCCCGCATCCGGAACAGTCACCCCGGCGGCAATCCGGAGTCTGTTCGCCCCTGAGGGATTTTTCATATTCAGAAATCAAAAAATCTTTATCTATGCCGGGGTCGATAATGTCCCACGGCAACGGCCCATCCAAAGGACGCTCGGCCAAAAATGCCTGAGGATCAATCCCATGCTTATCAAGAGCGTCTAGCCACAGATCGAAGCGCAAATATTCAGTCCAGGCGTCAAACCGGCAACCAGAGGCAAACGCCGTCTCCAATACCGGAGCCAACCTGCCATCCCCTCTAGAGAATATCCCTTCCAAAAAGCTATGCCGGGGATGATTCCATTTTAGATTGATCCCCCGGCCGGTCAGGTGCTTCTTAAAGTACTCGATCACTTCTAATGATTCCTTTAAGTCCAACTGCTTGGCCCATTGAAACGGGGTATGAGGCTTGGGGATAAACACGGCCAGGCTGACATTGACGTTTTGGGTGCGCCTCATCCTGCGCCCGGTGGCGGCCACCTTCCTGGCCAGCTCCCCGATAGCCGCCAGATCGGCCTGGGTCTCTGAAGGCAGCCCGAACATGAAATAGAGCTTGATCAAATTCCAGCCCAGGTCAAAGGCATTCTTAGCTGTAGCGATAACGTCTTCATCAGTCAGGTTCTTATTGATCACCCGGCGGAGACGGTCACTCCCGGCCTCCGGGGCAATGGTAAACCCGGTCTTGCGGACCCGCTTAATCTCTTCCATCAACACGGGGGTCAGGCGATCGGCCCGGATAGACGGAAAGGATATGGCCACGTTCTCTTGGGCGTGTTCATTCATCACATGCCGCAGCAACCATTCTAAGCAGGTATAATCTCCTGCGCTTAGCGACAGCAGCGTCATGTCCTGGTATCCGGTTTGAGACAGCATCTGCCGGGCCAGGGAAAGAATTTTCTGGGGGCTTCTTTCCCGTACCGGCCGGTACAGATAACCGGCCTGGCAAAAGCGGCAACCACGGGCGCAACCACGGGCGATCTCCAGGCTCAACCGGTCATGGACGATCTGACCAAAGGGAACAACCGGCGAGGTAGGAAAGAAGGCCGCATCCAGATCAGTGACGATCGCCTTCTTAATCGGCGGTTGACCGATTGACGGCACATAAACGCCGGGCAGCTTAGCTAGTTCCTTAAGGCTGTCTTCCCTGGATACGGCATGATGCTTATGGGCGATAAGAGCTTGACAAATAGCCAACAAAGTCTCTTCGCCGTCCCCCGCCACCATCACATCGAAAAAGACCGCCACCGGCCCCGGATTGAACACACAGGGACCACCGGCGATAACCAGCGGATGCTTAGCCGTCCGGTCGGCCGCCCGTAGAGGTATCCCGGCCAAATCCAACATGTTGAGCAGATTTGTATATCCAAGTTCATACTGGAGGCTGAATCCGATAACGTCGAACTGGTCAAGGGGACGCCGGCTTTCCAGCGACGTTAAGGGATGTCCGCTTTGTCTCAGCCGGGACTCCATATCCGGCAACGGGGCGAAGACCCTTTCCGCGGCCATCTCGTCTTGCTGGTTGATTAAATGATATAAAATTCTTAAACCCAGATGAGACATGCCCACTTCATAGGCGTCGGGAAAGGCCAGCGCCACGGTCAATTTAACCTTGGCCGGATCTTTACGGAGGGAGTTTATCTCTCCTCCCATATACTGACTGGGTTTGCTTACCCAAGGGAAGAAGTCTTGATAATCATCAGATCGATATTCCAAATTGTTTTCCAATACAGAGTGTGTCCGGGTGGTCTAAGTCGAAACCGCAAAGAAGACGGGAGCACGAGAAAAAAATAAAGAGTCGACTCCCTGTATCTTTGCGGTAGGCGTTAGTTGGGTTGGGATCAGTCTTATCGCCCGGAACGGAACAGGGTTCCGAATCTGCTTACTCGACTTTACAAAAACCATTCTTTTTCGAACCGCAGACGGGGCATTGGTCCGGGGCTTCGTCGGCTACGGTATGCCCGCAAATCCGGCAGACGTAGAAATCATGCTCAGGATAATCTTTAAGGTTGTCCAGAGCCTCTTGGTACAAGGCGGCATGGACTTTTTCCACTTCGTTGGCATAGGTAAAGCTCATCTCGGCCGCCCGGTTGCCTTCTTCTTGGGCCTCGGCGATCATTTTCGGATACATGCTTTTAAATTCGTGAGTTTCTCCGGCAATGGCTTCTTTCAAATTATCCGAAGTGGCGTTGATCCCTTGCATCACCTTCAGATGTTTGTGGGCGTGGATGGTTTCAGCCGCGGCCGCGGCCCGAAATAATTTGGCCACCGCTTTAAATCCTTCTTTGTCCGCCTGGTCGGCAAAGGCCAGATATTTTCTGTTGGCTTGGGACTCACCGGCAAATGCTTCTTTCAAGTTTTTTTCAGTCTTGCTCATTATTATCTCCTCTTGATAAGTTATTGTCGCCACATTATGATACGCTTGATAACATGTGCCATTTGTTAAACCTTATTGATAAACTTAACCTACAGGACGCGGTCCGGCTCATCCCTTCATACGCTTATGTATCTCCACCGTCCAGTGACAGAGCATGTTGGTGTAGCTTCCCATTTCATTATCATACCAGCCAAAAACCACCGCCTGAGTCACCGGCAGGTCGATCACCGTATCGGGCATGGCTTTCAATGCATCCTTAGGAATGCCCATGACATTTTTCAAATCCAGGCTGATCCCGGCAGTCCGGGTCCGGGTCTCATGGCCTTCAATAATCGCCGCACCGGCCGGCCGGCCGACGATATCCATTGAAGTATTCTGGGATTCGGTGTATTGCAAAAATCCTTTCGCATCCTTAGCCGCAGCCCGTTTATAGATTTCGTTGATCAATTCCCGGCTGATGGGGTCGGCGCCAGATTCATCTTGCAAGGTCGCCACCAGCATAACCAGCGAACCGGTAACCGTAGGGATACGAACAGACTCGGCAATAAACCCGATGGACTTCATCTCCGGGATAATATAAGCCAGGGCGTCGGCGGCCCCGGTGGAGGTCAAAATAATATTGTTGAACACGCCTCTATTTTTTCTCAGATCCGTGGCCCCGGCATCCGGCAGCCGATCTAAAACTTCCTGACCGCCGGTAACGGCATGAACCGTGGCCATAGAGGCGGAGAGCATTTTCCTGGCCCCAAAATAATCCAGTAATGGTTTCATCATATAGGCCAGACAAGTCGTAGTGCAAGACGCATTGGAAATAACGCTATGGCGCGTCGGATCAAAAACATGGTCATTAATGCCCAGCACCGTCATCACCGCGTCCGGCGGCAAAGGCGAATTAACATCTTTAATTTTGAACGGGGCGGATACGATGACCTTCTTAGCCCCGGCTGCCAGGTGTCCGCGGCAAGAGCCTTTAGGGTCATCGGCCGGAGCAGCCGGGTCCAAGAATTTTCCCGTGGCGTCCACGACCAGATCAACCCCGAGCTTACCCCATGGAAGTTCTTTCGGATTGCGGGTTTCCTTCAAGAACCTGACCAGCACCCCGTTGATCCGCATGGTGCCGGCGGCGTCATTCACTTCTTCAATGACCCGATCGGCATAGCACCCATAAAGGTATTGGTGGAGAGCGCCATAAGTAGAATCCCGTTCAATGAAATCGGCCAGATCGGTTAAAGATCTCCCCACCGGACGTCCCATATTGACCACAATTTCGGAAAAGTACCTCTGACCCACTTGATTCCATAGGCACAACTTTCCAATCCGGCCCAGGCCGTTGATGCCTAATTTAAAAAGTGTATCGCTTCCCATGATCTGCTCCTTGTTTGTTGCGGGTTGCGGGACCGATGCTTCAATCCGTTAATTAGGGTATTTAAAAATATCAGGAATGACATGCCAAGTCAAATTAGAAAACCCCGGGTTCGGGCCAAAAATTCTGTGATGGTCGGTAATCAGTCAAAATAATTCGATAATTTATTAATTTGTTAATTGTGGCAGCCGTGACCTCAGGGATTAAACTCCAGATCTCGGACAACTCAATAGAAGTAATGGAAGACGCAGAGCTTATCGGGCAGCTTGTCCGTTTATATTGTTATGTTAATGCCCGGACAAACCGCCACTTTCACTCTCGGAACAGCCCTTGCTTCCTTGGGCTTATGCTTTTTGGCCGGTAACCCGGTTTTTGCTTGACACCGACCTCAACTATGGGATATTTGACCTGCGGCATCGGCAAATACGCGAGGGCCGCCCTCCTATTTTTTTATTAATGATTATAGTAAGATATACTCACCTCCAAGCATGGGGAGAAAACCGCGTTTCTTCCCAGGAGGTAAACGTCACATCATAAAAGAAGGCTAGAGAAAACGTATGGGCATAAGTTTATTTCCCAAAACAGTCAAGTTCTTCGAGCTGTTCAAGAAGCAAAACCAGAAAGTGGTGGACGCCGCTTGCCTTCTGGATAATATTTTTTCCGAGTTTACAGACGTTAAAGAAAAATGCAAACTTATTAATCAGATAGAGGTAGAAGGCAATCTCCTCTCCCGCGACATAGCCCGGGAGCTGGCTTCTACCTTCATTACGCCCATCGACCGGGAAGATATCCATGAAATCAATATGGCTCAAGAAGACATCCAAAACATCATCAGATCCATTGCGACCCGAATCAGTTTTTACAGCTTCTCCCATATCCCGGACGCGGCCAGGCACCTGGTCAAATATCTAAGATTGATCCTGGAAGAAACCGGGCATATGCTGTCATGCCTGGCCGCCAAAAATGATGTTTGTGAACAAATTGAAAAAATAAATAATTTCAGGAAAGAAACAGAGATATTTTTTCTGGCGGCGTTGGGCGAAATCTATGAACG
>JADFXY010000273.1:0-6535 GCA_015233355.1 Deltaproteobacteria bacterium
CGATGACCCTACCCTTAAGTCAATGACATTGCGTTGCTTGTTACTTGTTGCCGGTTAGATGAAGACACCAAAGGAATCTTTCATTTGTTAACAGGTTGTGTTATTATCTAATTGTAAATTTGTTCATAATCCAATTCCAAAACCGTCAACGGGCAACGAGGAACAGGCAACGAGTAACGTGCAACAAGCAACGAGTAACATTCAACAAGCAACCAGATAAGGACCAATCATGCCCAAAAATGTCTGCCGGGTCAAGAGTGCCGTTGAAAACCTCAAAGCGGCCCTGGCTGGTCAAATCACCGAGCCAACTTGCCGCTATATGACGGAAAAGGCCCTGAAGCTGGTCCAAGACATCTCCCAGGGCCGGGCCGATGAGAACCATCTTGATCAGTTAGTCTCATTGGTTGGGCAAATTATCTCCCAAAGCGTTGACCAGGAATGTCTTCAGACTTTTCGATCACTTTTTTCAACCCTCTTGCAGCAACGTGAAGTCTTCCTGAGCCACATCCAAAACCGGATTTGTCCCAGCGGCGATTGCAGCGTTCTGGCGCCGGGACCGTGCCAGATGGCCTGTCCGGCCGGGATTGACGTCCCCAGTTACGTGAGCCTGGTGGGACATGGGCGCTATGCCGAGGCCTTGGAACTCATCCGCAAAGACAACCCGTTCCCCTGGGTCTGTGGTTTGGTCTGCACCAGTCCTTGCGAACGGGCCTGCGTCCGGGGGCGAATCGATGCCCCGATATCCATCAAAGCTCTCAAGGGATTCGCCGCAGCGCAAGCTTTGTCCGAGGGGGAGGTGACACGTCCTCCCAAAGAACCGGATAAACACAAGAAAGTCTGTATAATCGGCTCCGGACCGGCCGGCTTGACCGCAGCCTACTACCTGGCCCTAAAGGGATACCGGGTCACTATTATTGAAGCCCTGCCGATGGCCGGGGGCATGATGATGGTCGGTATCCCCCGTTATCGTTTGCCGAAGAAAGTTATAGACCAAGAGATAGCCATGATCGCCACTCTGGGAGTGGAGTTTCGGTTAAACACCCGGATAGGGACGGATGTGACCATTGAACAACTCAAAGAAGAAGGTTTTCAGGCCTTTTTTATCGCCATCGGGGCCCATGTGGGCCTGGACCTGGGCATCCCGGGAGAAAAAAACTTCCCCCAATGTATAAACGCCATTGAATTCCTGCGTCGTGTCGCCCTGGGTGACACCCGTCCACCGGGCAAGCGGGTGGCCGTCATTGGCGGCGGTGATGTGGAACTTGATGCGGCCAGGACTTGCCTCAGGCTTGGATGCGCCGAAGTCAGCGTCATCTACCGTCAATCCCGAAGCGAGATGCCGGCACAGGAAGAAGAAATTATCCAGGCCAATGAGGAAGGCGTCCACCTGCGTTACTCGACTATGCCGGTAACGGTGAATGGACGGGATGGCCGGGTCACGTCTCTAACCTGCATAAAAACTGAATTGGGGCCGCCTGATGCCGACGGACAGAGGCAGACGTTACCCGTGGAGGGGAGTGAATTCGCCCTGGGCGTGGACACCGTCCTTTCGGCCATCGGGCAGCGGGTTGATCGGTCGGGTCTCATCGAGCTGACCGGTCTGGGATGGTCGCCACAAGATACCATCAGTGTTAACCCTGTCAGTATGATGACCAGTGTGGAGGGTATTTTTGCCGCGGGTGACGTGGTCACCGGACCGGCTACGGTAGTCCAGGCCATCGGAGGAGGTAAGATAGCCGCCGACTCTATCCATCGTTACCTATCCGGCCGCCCGCAGCGCCAGTCGCCCGCCTTACCGACCAGACAAGCCAGAGTAGAATGCCTGACCGTTTCGGCCGAGGAAAAGATGAAGTTGAAACGACCTCTCATGCCGCTATTGGGAGAAAGAAAAAGAAGAACTTCTTTTGAACAAGTGGAACTTGGTTACTCGGAAGACACCTCCAGGCAGGAAGCCAAACGCTGTCTCAGATGCGACCTCTGCCGGCGATGCGGCGATTGTGTGGCCGTCTGCAGAAAAAAAATGGGCCTCAACTGCCTGCACTTCGGCTACATGAACGCCCTGCAACCCGGCCCGACAAATTTCTTGAGAGTGGCGGAAAAGTGTATCGGGTGTGGTTCCTGCACTGTCGCCTGCCCCAACGGGGTGATTAAGATGGAAGATCGGAACGGAGAGAGGGTCATGTCCTTGTGCGGCACCGAGTTAAATCGTCTGGAAATGGTCTATTGTGAGGACTGTGGAGCAGCCGTTTGCACGGCCAAGCGTCAGGAGTTCATCAACAAGAAATTAAAAAACACCGTCCAGCCACTTGATCGCCGCCTGCGATGCTCCGACTGCGCCCGTCAGGCCATGGCCCAGGTCCAATCCCGGCTGACTCTTCCCGTGTGATGATCACGATTCATAAGTATATCTTTGCCCTGATTAAGTCGTTAGCGTACACCTTCGTCTTTATGCGCTACTGGTTGCTTCGTCCATGGATGGAGGGAGACCCTGCGGGTTGGTTCAACTTAGATAATTTAGATATTATTATCGGCTTTATTATACTATTTATAATAATTTTGTGGGAATTTTATCAGGCTGGAAAGGTTGATGATCCCTTTTTCTCCAAATTATACAAAGATCTCGACCAAAAAAAAGATGAACAGAAGGACCCGACATTTGTATCTGGCCGGTCCGCGCTGCCCCAAGCTGTTCGGCCTCAGTCCAGCCCCATGGCCAAGAAGGAGCGACCCGTGCCCACCGAAAAACAACACAGCAAGCCTGCTGCTGGGCAAAACAAGTCAGGCTCATATGATTTTGAGGCGGTTTTAGCCCGGCTGCAGCTCACCCGGTCTCAATGGTATCAATTGAAGGATGTTGTCCTGGAACACCGGTACGGAAGGGAACTGGATATTCCTCCAGAGCTGGAAGACCATGAAGTGGTCAGGTTGGTCAAGGAATACCGTCAGACTAGAAATGAAAAAGTGTTGCAACGGGCGGCCGAGACGTTGACCGGATACCGGGGCGGCAGCGTCTGGCTGTTCTTAGATAAATCATAAGGCCTGATCAAACACAAAAAAGGATCATTATGAAATCGGAAAGATACCAAAGAGGCTGGGCCAAAATGGCTGAAATCGACGGAACGATGGGTGAAAGAGTCATAGAGGCGCTCAAGGATATCGCTCCGGATTTTGCCGACATGATCATCGAGTTTCCCTTTGGAGATATCTACAGCAGACCGGGATTAGATCTAAAGTCTAGGGAAATCACGACCGTCGCCGCCTTAACCGCCCTGGGTACGGCCAAACCCCAACTGCAATCACACGTCCGAGCCGCCCTCAAAGTGGGCTGTACCCGGCGGGAAATTGTCGAGATCATGATCCAGGTTGCCGTTTATGCCGGTTTTCCGGCGGCATTGAATGCTCTCTTGGCGACTAAAGAGGTTTTTGACGAACTCGATGCGGCCGGGAGTATCTAACCTTCCATTCCCAGATCAGCCAATCGGGACGCCACACCAACAATCCGGCATCTCCGGCTTAAGGGGCCGGTCTGGCTCAAATGGATTTCGATGCAGTGCTCGGGCAAATGCTCCAGCCAGCGTTCGGCCCATTCGATGACCGCGACCCCCTTACCGTACACCGCCTCCTCCACCTCGGCATCCATGTCGCCCAGACCGTGCTCCAGGCGGTAGAGGTCAACATGATACAAGGTCAGCCGCCCCGGATACTCATTGATGATGGTAAAGGTCGGACTGGTGACGTAATAGTCTTCCGGCACCCCCAAGCCCCGGGCCAGACCGCCGGTCAGTAAAGTCTTGCCGCTCCCCAAATCGCCGATCAAAGCGACCACATCCCCGGCCGTCAACATCTCGCCTAAACGGCGGCCCAGGTTTAAGGTAGCCTCGGGATCAAATAATTCCAAAATCAATTCTTGTTTATCCACAGACAAAATCACCCCGCCGGATCAGGCCGTCTTTTCGCCCAGGCTCTTGAACACCAACGGCACCTGGTCGGAGATTTCGGTGGCCAAGAGCCCGGTATCGCCCCGGTCCTTGGCCAGCATGTCCGCCGCCCGGCCATGAACCCAGGTAGCCGCCACCGCGGCCTTAATCGGCGCATATCCCTGGGCCAGGAGTCCACCTAAGATACCCGTCAGGACATCCCCCGTCCCTCCGGCCGACAAGGCCGGCCCACCTGTAGAGTTAATGTAGATCCCTACGTCCGGATCCGCCACCACCGTGCGGGCCCCTTTTAAGACCAGGACCACGCCGTATTCCGAGGCAAAACGCCGGGCCAGCTCAATCCGGTTATACTGGACATCATGCACCGTCAGGCCCAACATCCGGGCCATTTCCCCCGGGTGAGGCGTCAGCACCGCCTTGGCCTTAAGGCTCTTGAGGACGTCTAAGTGACCATTCAGAATGTTCAGGCCATCGGCATCGATGACCATCGGGACGGTCACCTCCGGTAACAACTCCAAAATCAAACCGGCTGTATCGGGATGGGTGGAGATACCCGGTCCCACGGCCAGGGCCCCCTTGTTACCCAGGAGAGTGAGAATGGGCTGAAGCGCATCCGGAGCAAAGGTCCCTTGATCCGTCTGGGGCAAAGATTCGGTCATGACCTCGGTCAGCTTGGCTTCCATGACCGGATTCAGGCCGGCCGGAATGCCCAGGGTAACCAATCCGGCCCCGGCCCGAAGAGCCGACTGGGCGGTCATCGCGGCGGCCCCGGTTTTGCCCGGTGACCCAGCCAGGACCAAAAGATGGCCATACCGGCCCTTATGGCTGTCCAGAGCCTTTCGTTTCATGATTCCGGCGGCGATTTTGGTGGTAATGAGACGACAGTCTAGCTTCTGAGCCGCCACCACCGCGGAGGGAATGGAGATATCTACTACCTCCAGGCGGCCGACATGGCTGAATCCCGGAAAGACAATCTGACCCAACTTGGCCAGGCCAAAGGTCACGGTCAGATCGGCATTGACGCAGCGGCCCATGATCCGGCCATTATCGGCATTTAAACCGGAGGGGATATCCACCGCCACCACGGTCGCACCCGCCTCATGACCGGCATTGATCAGATCAATCGCCCGGCCGAACAGCCCCCCGACTTCTGAGGTCAAACCAGTGCCCAGAATGGCGTCCACGATTAGTCCGCCTCCCTTTATGGAAGCCGCTTGCCGGTCCAATTCCGTCTCATCGGTGATAATGACCAGGGGCAGATTGAGCCGCCGGACAATCTCGAAATTGATGGCCGCGTCTCCCTTAAGGCTCGCCGGGTCAGCCAAAAGATAGATGCAGACGCGAAAACCCTGATGATGCAGCCACCGGGCAATGACAAAGCCGTCACCACCGTTGTTCCCCTTCCCGGCCACGATGGCCGTTCCAGAAGAAACCTGGGCGGGAAAATATTTTAGAATCAGATCGGCGCATCCTTTCCCGGCGTTCTCCATCAAGACCACTCCCGGGATACCCACTTCTTCGATGGTGATCTTATCCAATTGCTGCATCTGCGCGGCGCTAGCCAACAACATCTTACACCTCCAGGATAACTACAGCCACTCCCATATCCGCTTCATCGGTCAGGGTTACGAATACATTGGTTATGCCATTTTGTTCGATGATCTCCCTGGCTTTCCGGTATAACACCAAGGAAGGACGTCCCAGGGAGTTATGGACCACCTCAATATCTGTCCAGTAAACGCCGTTCCGCATGCCCAACCCCACGGCCTTGGAAAAGGCTTCCTTAGCCGCAAACCGCAGGGCCAGGCACGACGCCGGCCGTGGCCGCCGGGCACAAATCTCGGCTTCAGCGGGGGTAAAAACCTTCTGCAAAAATCTGTCCCCCCACCGGGCCAGGGACTGATCAATTCTAGAGATTTTAACCAGATCAAGACCAATACCATAAATCATGTTGTTCCATTTCTTGTTGCTGGTTGCTTGATGTTGGTTACTCGGCGCTCAGTGTTGGTCAACACTTCATCCGTTTACTTTGAATGACAGATGTTGAGCAAAATGAAAAATTATAACGTCGTTATCCGGGTCGAACTCAAGTTGAAAGAATTGTTCACAATAAGCAAAGTGTAACAAGCAACAAGTAACGAGCAACCAGCAACCAGTTCGTTAGTCCGGGATCAAGTCATAGAGGTAACGCATCACGTCGGACCGGGTGATGATCCCGATAAGGCGTTCGTTTTCAATGACGGGCAGTCGTCCGATGTCGTGTTTGACCATCAACCGGGCAGCTTCATTGACTCCGGAGCGAGGGCTGATTTGAATTACTTTGGAGGACATAAAGGCTTTCACCGGGGTAGTGGGTTTGGAGAACCTGTTCACCCGGGTCAGGTCGCGGCGTGAAATAACTCCCAAAACTTTATCATTCTCTACTACGGGAAGGCCAGTACAACCTTTTTCCATTAACAAAGCCGCTACTTGGCTGATGGGGGTATCCGGCGCCACGGTGAACACGGGGAATGACATGAGATCACTTAACTGCACGGAAGATTGTTGCGTCCCATTAACCAGTTCGATGATCCATTCCTCCAAGGCCACGGGGTTGA
>JADFXY010000274.1:0-6499 GCA_015233355.1 Deltaproteobacteria bacterium
TTGATGCTGCCAAGACGGTTAAACGTCATTGGGATGGGGTACTGCGATGGTTCAGGTCAAAGATCACGAACGGCGTCCTGGAAGGCATTAACAGTCTCATTCAGGCGGCTAAAGCCAAGGCCAGAGGGTACCGGTCAATCAAAAACCTAACCACCATAATCTATCTGATCGCTGGGAAGCTCAATTTTCACTTACCCATTTGAAATAGCGAAGAGCCTGAATAAATAAGGAAAGAAAGGCCCGAAGGGATGCCAGTGGTTAGTCCTGGGCAAGCAAAGCGGGGCCCTTGAAGGGGCGCCCGGCTCTGCCGGCGGAGGATGTGATTTCTTGTTAATCTTATTATCCAGAGCTATCGTCTTGGGCCTGTGACGGCGGTGAAAAAGCCGTCATCAAAACCCAGAAGTAATCACCCTGGCGATATCATTATAAAAGACCACACCCATTAGCAAAAGCAGAAAAAAAAGGCCGACTTGTTGGGCCCGTTCCCGCTTTTTCAGACTAAGTGGATGGCCAAGGATGGATTCTAAAATGAAAAAGAACAGGTGCCCGCCGTCTAAGACGGGAATGGGCAGAAGATTTAAGATAGCCAGGTTGATGCTGATCACGGCCATCAAAAAGATCAGGTTGGACAGACCGGCCCGGGCCTGTTTCCCGGCCATCTGGGCGATCATAATCGGCCCGCCGACCTGTTTCACCGAGAGAGTTCCCTTGAACATCTTGACAATGGATAGGACGGAAATCTTGCTATAAAGCCAGGTGGCGTCAACGCTGCCGGTAACGGCGTGGAAAAATCCTTTTTTGATCACACTTTGCCGCTCTAAAGGGGTAATCCCAATCACCCAAATGGAGGCGGACTCACCAGAGGCGTCCACAGTGCCTTTTTCTTCCTTAGGCATAACTGTGCGCTGGATTTCTACGCCCCGCCGCAATATTTTCAGGTCCAGCGGTTTCCCGCCGCTGTTGTGAATTATTTTGGCCATTTCCGTCCAGGTAGACACGGGCTGACTATTAATGGCCAGGATGCGGTCTCCCACCTGAAGCCCGGCCACCTGAGCCGGAAGGTTGTCTTTCATGCCGCCGATTTCCGACCCATAGGGGGTAATCCCGATACCCCAGCTCGCCTCTTCCTCGCCAAATACGTTAGCCGCCTTTTCCTGCCGGGGAGTGATGGTCAATTCCAGGTCCCGGCCGCCGCGGCGGACCAGGGTCTTTATCGGCCGGCCGTTTCCGGCTTTGATGTGATCAACCAGATCGTCCCAAGTCTCGGTGGGCCGGCCATCCATAGAGATGATCTGGTCGCCCTCGATCAGCTTAGCCTGGTAGGCCGGAGACTCGGCTTCAATCCCGCCGATGACCGTATTGGTCGTGGCCGCGCCGTAAAAAAAGAGAATGACGAAGAAAGCCAGCACGGCAAAAAAGATGTTAAAGATGGGGCCGGAGGCCACGATCAAAATTCTTTGTCCGACTTTTTTGTGGGAGAACGATTTGGGGATGTCTTCCGGCTTGACCTCGAGTTCTTCCCCTTCGCCCACCATCTTGACAAACCCGCCCAACGGAACGGCGGAAAGCCGGTAGTCTGTTTCGTTTACTTTTTTTCCAAAAAGTCGCGGTCCAAACCCCAGAGAAAAGATCTCGACACCCACGCCGCAGGCTTTACACATCAGGAAATGGCCCAGTTCATGAAAGAAAATAAGGACACCCAGTACGACAACGGTCACGAAAATAGTAAAAATCATAAGGCCTCTATCATCCTTCGGGCCTCTTCTCGGGCCCATTTGTCGGCGTCAAGGACGTCGCGGATTTGATTAATTTCTCCGACGGAGTGGCGGCTAAGGACCGACTCCACCATGCTGGGGATATCCATAAACCCAATTTTTTTCTTCAAAAAAGCATCCACAGCCATTTCGTTGGCCGCATTGAGAACACAGGGAGCCGTACCACCCGCGGCCAGGGCCTCAAAGGCCAGGCGCAGACAGGGAAAGCGCTCGGGATCAGGCCGCTCGAAAGTCAGCTTGTCAATGGAAAAGAAATCCAGCGGCGGCAACGGCACGGGTAACCGGTCGGGATAAGCCAGGGCATAGGCGATGGGCACGCGCATGTCGGGGATGCCCATTTGAGCGATGACGGATCCATCTACATATTCCACCATGGAGTGAATAATGCTCTGAGGGTGAACGTGGACGTGAATTTGTTCCGGCGGGACGTCAAACAACCACCTGGCCTCGATCATTTCCAGGCCCTTATTCATCAACGTGGCAGAATCGATGGTGATTTTCGGCCCCATGGTCCAGTTGGGATGGGCCAGGGCCTGTTCCGGGGTAGTCTTGACCAACTCTTCGGCAGACATCTTGCGGAATGGCCCGCCGGACGCGGTTAGAATAATCCGCCGCAAGTCCCGGCGTTGTTGCCCGGCCAGAGATTGATAGATAGCCGAATGTTCACTATCTATAGGAAAGACGGTCAGATTCCGCTTCCGAGCCTCGGCCATAACCAACCGCCCGGCCGAGACCAGGGTCTCCTTATTGGCCAGGGCCACGTTCTTACCGGCCTTGATGGCCGAAAAGGTCGGGACCAGACCGGCCGAGCCGACCATAGCCGAGACGACCAGGTCCGCCTCTTCAGCCGTGGCCACCTGGATATAGCCCTCCACGCCGGAGAGGATAGTCACGTCAACGCCGGCCGGCAATTCACTTTTTAATTTTTTGACCAGGTTTTCATCGCGGATCGCCACCAGCCGGGGCCGGAAGAGCTTAATTTGTTCCCTTAGGAACTCAATGTTTTGGCCGGCCGCCAGGGCGCATACCCGGTAGCGGTCTGGAAAACCGGCAATGACGTCGAGGGTGCTCCGGCCGATGGAGCCGGTGCTGCCCAGAATGGATATTATTTTTGTTTTCAAAATGCCTCGCCCGGCCGTAGCCCGAAGGGGTGTCTTAAAAAATTGGCCCCTGGTCGGCGAAGCGCCGCGCTGGGGCAGGTTCCAGCCTGGGCGGGAAGGACCACCGCCCACAACTAGACTATAACCTATACCAAACGGTCAGGTAAGTCAAGAGGGTGCGATGGCGACAATAGTTTTCAAACACCGATAGCCTGTTGAAGGTTGAGGACTTTTTTTTATATCTTAAGGAAAGGCCGGCGGCGCGGTTGTCCGTTTCCTGGATTAAGAAATGGTTGTCGAACAAATTCAAGCGAGTATCTCTAAAGTATAAATAATCTTGTGTTTGCAGCCTATTAGATTGCAAGGGAATATGTCCGTGGTCGAACCAGGCGTAAAAGCTTTCAATATGGGTTAGAAGTATATTTTTCATTGACGCCCCACATATTGTGGTGTAAGAACTCTCTTGACACTAAATAGCCTATATTCATCTGGAGGAGACCATGCTAACGCTGGCCAAACAAAATCCGCACCCGTCCCGGGTTCAACATACCGAATCAACCGACATGGCCTTATTTGTCCGGTCCTCGAGTGAGGACATGATCGGATGGGACCGCAACCGGATAGTTGACGCCTTGATCAGAGAAACTTACGTCGACCAGGATACCGCTCTTAAAATCAGCCAGGAAGTGGAAGACCTGGTGCGCAATTCCAATATCAAAATGATCACGGCGCCTTTGATCAGGGAACTGGTCAACTCCAAACTGATTGAACGCGGTTTGGAAGATTCCCGCCGGATGCATACCCGGTTGGGTGTCCCGCTATATGATGTGGATCAAATGATGGTCCACCCCAACAAAGAAAATGCCAACGTGCCCCATGGCCCGGAGGCCACCAATCTAACATTGGCCGAGTGTATTAAAAAAGAATATGCCCTGCTCTCGGTTTTTTCCGATGAGGTGGGTGATGCCCACATGAAAGGTGATATCCACCTGCACGACCTGGGATTCATCGACCGGCCCTATTGTTCCGGCCAGTCTTTGGAGTACATCAAAAAATTCGGGTTGAATCTGCCCAATTCCCTGGCTATGGCCAAGCCGGCCAAGCACCCGGAAGTGCTCCTGGCCCATATGGTCAAATTTGCCGCGGCCCTGCAATCCAATTTCGCCGGGGCTATCGGGTGGGATGCGGTGAATCTTTTTTTTGCCCCCTACCTGGTCGGGATGAGTGACCGGGACGTCAAACAACTGGCCCAGATCCTCATTTTTGAATTCTCCCAGCAAGCCGTGGCCAGGGGCGGGCAGGCCATTTTTTCCGACATCAACCTCTACTGGGAGATCCCCAAGCATTTTGAAAACGTGCCGGCCATCGGCCCGGGCGGGACTTATACCGGGAAGACCTATGCCGACTATATCGAAGAATCTCAACGCTTTGTCTGGAAGCTGTTTGAAGTCTACATGGAGGGAGATGGTTCCGGTCGGCCGTTCTTTTTTCCCAAGCCGCTGGTCCATATTACCGAGAAATTTTTCCATACGCCGGGGCACCGGGAATTTTTGAATCATATCTGTGAGGTGGCGGCAGAAAAAGGGAACACGTATTTTGTCTTTGACCGGGGCGAAACAGCCAAGATCTCCGAATGTTGCCGCCTGAGTTTTAAACTGGAAAAGTCCGACCTGGAAGACGCCAAAGAACCCTGGAAGATGCGTTATTGCGCCTTGCAAAACGTGACCATCAACTTGCCCAGGTTGGGGTACCGGGCTAATCAAGACGACACTAAATTGTTTTCGATTATGACCAAGACCATCGAAACGGCGGTGGAAGCTCACCGGCAAAAGAAACATTTTATCGAAAAACTGCTCCGGCACGGCCAGACCGGCCCTCTGGCTTTGCTGACCATGAATCTCGACGGCACCGGATACTTGCGGATGGAGCGGGCCAGTTACCTGATCGGTATGGTCGGCCTGAACGAACTGGTCAAGGTCCATATCGGCAAGGATCTTCACGAGTCTGATGAAGCCATGAAATTCGGCCTGAAGGTCATCGCCCACATGAAGCTGCTGACGGACAAGTTTTCCACCAAACACGGGATGCACTTTGTGTTGGAGCAGACCCCGGCGGAGAGCACGGCCTACCGTTTCGCCAAACTGGACCTGAAGCATTTTCCGGAAGAAGCGGCGGATACGGTGCGAGGTAATTCAGATTCCGGCGAAGTCTACTACACCAATTCCACTCTGTTCAATGTGGGCGCCCATATGAACCCGATCAAACGGGTCAAGTTCGAAGGTCTGTTTCATCCCATTATCGAGGCCGGGGCCCTGACCCACATCTGGTTGGGTGAATCTCGGCCATCAGCCGGATCCCTGGCCAGCTTCGTCGTCAAGACCTTTAACCAGACCAAGAACGATCAAATCGCCTTTTCACCGGAATTCACTACCTGCAAGTCCTGTGGGCAGACCTCGCGGGGGTTGAGACCTTCCTGCCGGTATTGCCAGTCCGAGGATGTTGAGGGAATCACTCGAATAACCGGCTATTTCACAAAAATATCAAGCTGGAACAAAGGCAAACTGGGTGAGTTGAAAGACCGTCACCGATGTGGGCCGTTCTTCAATCAAGAACCATTACCGCTGATGGAACAGGCTATAGTCAGTTGAAAGTCGGCTTTAGCCGAGGCCAAACCTCAAGCGATTAGCGTCAAAGGCCATGATGTAATCCGCAGATTGAACAGATTTGCGCAGATTAGAAAATACAACACGCTGGAATTCAAGCCTAGGTCGGTCAAAGTTCAGCAAATAATCGCATGATCTGTGGGTCCCTTTAATCTGCGTTCATCTGCGAAATCTGTGGATACATTTTTGTCTCACAATTAATAATAAGAGTTATCGAACTCAGGTTACCATAATTCGGGGGGGAAAGAAATGACGCTGTTTACAAAAAAAGGTTGTACCAAATGCGACTTTATTAAAGATAAGTTCGACTTCGATGCCCTGGGCATCAAGATCGAGGTGCTCGGCCCGGAGAATCCCGATGCGCTGGCCCATCTGGCCTGGCACGAGCTGGTCGAGGTGGCGCAAAAGAAGCTGCCCATCCTGGTCTTGGATGACAATTCCTATTTGACCGACGTGGTTCCGATTCAGCAGTACCTGAGAAAAAATATCGACAATTAATCGCCTGCCGGCTACCGGCCCGGCCTGTCTTGGGGAAACCGCCTGATGCCGACTCAGCCCGGCTTTAAGCATCACTTACCGGTCATCAAGGGATTCATTGAGACGTCCTTTGTTGACTGGGCTGGTAAAATCGCGGCTGTTGTTTTTTTGCCGGGCTGTAACTTTCGTTGCCCCATGTGCCATAACCATGAGCTGGTGTTGCATCCCGAGGCAATCTCCGATTACCCCTTTGAGATCATCGCCGACAGTTTGAACCAGCACCAGGGCTGGATTGACGGGGTGTGTATTACCGGAGGCGAACCTACCAATCATCCGAATTTAGCCCGGTTATTGGAGGTGTTCAAGGGATTGGGGCTGCCGGTGAAACTGGACACAAACGGCTCCCGGCCCGACGTTCTGGCCCATCTTTTAGCTCAGGGGCAGGTAGACTATGTGGCCATGGACGTCAAGGCGCAGTTGAATG
>JADFXY010000275.1:0-6492 GCA_015233355.1 Deltaproteobacteria bacterium
AAAGTGACATGAAGACAAGACGAAGTTTATTTCTGATGTTTTGCTTGCTGTCAGGCATAGCTTTGCTTCTGGGCGGTTGCGGCGGTTCAGCAACCAGTACGCCGGGAACAGTGGGCGAATGGAACCCTGTCATCACAAATGCCATCGGCCTTTACAACGGCACGATTCAAACCGATGATGTGGATTGCTTTCCAACCGGATGTCCAACCGGCCAACACAAACTGATGACCAGGCACGACGCCACTATAACCATCAACAACACGGACAACGAGGGCAGCACCACGGCCGGAAAGGCCACCAATGTAACGATGAGTAAGTATACTATTCAATATCGGAGGAGCGAAACTGAATCCCAACCCGCCCCGGTATTGTCAACCCGGACGGTTTATCAGACATTTTCGCTGCCCCCCCGGGTAGCTACCACCTTTTCTGTAGATATGATCGACATCGCCACCAAACAGGAGTTTTCCGATCAGTGGCTCAGCAGCCATGCCGTACCGCCCGACTTTCCGGTTCGTTACACCGTAATTTATACATTTTACGGGAACAACGCTTTCGGTAATGTGGAATGTGTCGTCACAATTGACGTAAGGCTAGGAAACTTCATCTCGCTGGCTGGAACTTCGGGTACAGTTTCGACTTGCGTAGCGAATTAGTAATAACGGATTGCAGATAAGGAGATTGCCATGACCGGCCTGAGAAAATATGGTCCTTTGTTTATTATCGTGTGCCTGGGTCTATTGATTTCCCTGGTGACACTGACTAGTTGCGGCGGTGGCGGGTCAAGCAACAACGCTCCTCTGCCTCCTGAGCCTTCACCCACGGTTCCCGCCAATATCCTGCTCGGGTCCAAGTGGTCCATAGCCAATGTGGATGCGGTGCAGGCCGCGACAATTTATGCCCAGGTAATTGCCCAGAATGGTAAGACGGTACCTGATGGGACTCAGATCAAGTTCACTGCAGACCAAGGGTATTGGAATAACACCCAAACTGAAATTACCACCACGACCATGGGGGGGATCGCCTCGGCCTCGTTGACCTTCGGCCGGACCATTTCCCAAACAACGCAGGTCGGTGTCACGGTTCGGGCCTTGGGGGTCACCGGAGTCTTCGCCACCACTTCGGTGGTCTTTTACAGCAGCGCCACGGCCAGTTATCAGCTTGGCTTATCGGCTACGCCCACGGCGATTAAGTCGGATGGAACCGGACGGTCACTGATTAAGGTCAAATTCACCAACGGCGCCGGAGTTGCCGTACCAGACGCCCAAATCAATCTGGCCGCCTCGTTAGGCGGATTTTTCCCAGGGGGAACCCCGCCGGCCACCTTGCCGGCCACATACAGCCTTATTACAGACAAGAACGGCGAGGCCTCGGTCTACTATACCTATATAAACCCCTCCACCATCGACACAACCGTTCCCAACATTACGGCCCTGATAACGGCCCAAAGTAACTATGTGGACCCGATTTTAGGCCAAACGATTAAGGTTGGCAACTCGATCCTGATTACCCTGACTCCCAATGTTATTATCCCTGGATCAATAAAGCTCACCTGTCCCGTCACCACCCTGAACGTCGGGGGTAATACCACGATCATTACGGCCACGGTCCTGGATACCAAGGGCAACCCCATGCCGGCCGGGTATACGGTTAACTTCACGGCTACCTTGGGCAGCATCACGGGATTAGGGGTGACGAACGCCAGCGGCATAGCCACAGCGGTCTTGACCAGTGGGTTTAAGGCCGGGCCTTGCGTTGTCACCGGTACGGCCGGAGGTGTGTCAGACAGCCTGACCGTGGTATTCTTGCAGGCTAATCCCCTGACCATCGCACCTCCGCTGACAACGTTCACCATCGGGACCGCCAATCAGGTTACTCTTACGGCCAACGGCGGGTCCGGCAGTGTTACATTTACCATGAGTGGCGCCGGCGCAGGCATGAAATTGACCTATCTCGCTCGAAGCGCAACCGTGACCTATGACGGCAGCGCCACACCGGCCGGCGATGTGATTGTCACCGCCAACGATACCCTGACCGGCGAAACCGCCCAGGCGGTGATTAGAATGAACCCGGCCGCGCTGACTATCGCCCCGTCGAGTGCGAACATCCTGACCGGCACCGGCCAGGCCATCACCCTCAATTTCACGGCCACCGGCGGCTCCGGGACGTACACCTGGGCCATCAACATGGGTACCGTGACCGGTTCGTTCACTTTCAACTCCTCCGGCAATGCCGCTCGCTTGATCTACAACGGCGGTCCGGCCACACCGGGCGACATCATCATCACCCTGACCGATGCCAAAACAGGCGAGACAACCCAAGCCATAGTCCACGTCGGTGCGGCTGGCGCACTGGGCATCGGACCCCTGAACAGTACCTTTACCATTGGGACGGCCGGGTCGGTGGACTTTACCGTGACCAACGGTTCCGGTACCTTCACCTGGACGACTTCATTTGCCATATCTGCAGATGCGGCTCAAGACGAACGAGGCGCTCTGCCGGCCGGTTTTACCTTTGCCAGCAGCGGGAGAACGGCCACCCTGGCCTATGATGGAAGCGCGGTCAGCGCCGGGATTATAACCGTCACCGTGACCGATACCATCACCAAAGAGACGGCCACCGGGTATGTCTCGGTGAAATCGGGTGGGGGCGTTTCCGTAGTCAACACCGTGACCCTGAATTCCAACCCGGCCGCGGCCACCCAACTCCCGGCCGACGGGGCCAGTTACTATACCATCTTTGCCACGGCTCAGGATCAAAACGGGAAAGCAGTTCCCAACGTCACCATCACCTTTACCAGCAACCTGGGCACGTTCTGCCCAACTTTGCCCATCGCCGGATGCGCCTCGTCCACCGGAGTGATCACCGCCGTGACCAACAATAACGGCGTGGCCACGGTCTATCTGGTGTCCTCGCAGGCCGGGACCGCCAATGTCGCCGCCTCATCCGCCAACGGCATCACCAGCGCAACTCTATCGTTCACTTTTACCGGCGGTGGCCAGGTGGTTACGGTTAATGAGATTGTCTTGACGGCTGCACCGGCCACCATCAAAGCCGACGGCGTCAGCACCTCGACCATCACCGCCCTGTGCCGGAATTTAAACAAGAACCCGATTCCCAACGCCCAGGTAAATTTCACCGTTTCCCCCTTGGGAACGATTCCCGCCCAGGCCACGACCGACGCCAATGGGATAGCCACGGTTAAGCTAACCAGTGAACGACTAAATACCCCGCTGGCCGGGACGGTGGTTAATGCCACCTCGGGCGCGACTAAGTCTTCCATCCCGGTGGCCTTTACCGGCGCCACCCTGGTCGTCGGATCCCTCCCGTTGACCTTGAATACGGCGAATCTGTCGACCATTACCGCCACCTTGAAGGACGCCTCGGGAAATCCGGTGGTCGGGCAACAACTCGTCCTGACAAATACAGCCGGCACTTTGAGTAGTCAAACCGGCATCACAGATACCAACGGGCAGGTTGCGGTGACCTTGGGTTCCAATGTGGCCGCCACCATTACGGTCACGGTCCAGGTCAGCGGCCCGGCCAGCCAGGGGAATACAGCCACAACTTCGGTGACTTTTACCAATGCCACCTTCACCATTGACTGGGCGCCTAAGCCTTCACCGTTGGTTGTCTCGACCTTGAACAACGTGACGCTTACCGCCACGGTCACGGACATCAATGGAAATCCAATAGCGGGACGCGGCATCACCTTCAGCACGACTCTTGGCTCCCTATCCCCGTTGGCGCCGGTTGTGCTGCCCTGCGCTGGAGTAACTTCGGTCTCGACAGTGACCAACGGGGCCGGCATTGCCACCTGTTTCATGATGGCCTGCACCAACAGCGGCACAGCCACAGTTACGGCCCGAGACGCCGTAACCTCAGCCACCGTCCAGACCAATATTGACATTGCGGCAGCCGTCGCGGCCCTGATCTGCGTAACTGAAGACCCGCCGGTTATCCCGACCACCACAGGTCAGGCAACCATTTCCGCCCGTGTTTACGACGGGGGGGTATGCGCCGGGCCGCTGGGCAACCCGGTGGCCAACGCACCGGTCGCTTTCCGCATTACTCACGGTCCCGGCGGTGGCGAATATCTATCACCCGGAGTTATCACGACCGATAAGAACGGACTGGCCGCCACCACGTTGTTTGCCGGTACGGTTCCGTCATCTTCGGGCGTGACCGTTAAAGACGTGACTATCTCGGCCACGGTGAACGCCCTGGCCCCGGCCACGACCAGTTTGATCATCGCCGGGAACCCCTTCGCCGTTTCGCTGGGATATGACACAACACCAAGCTGTATCTGCCAGGCCCCTCAAGGGCATTGTATTAACAACTTTAACGGCACGGTCACACTGAAGATAACGGCCATTGTCTCCGATATCAATGGCAACCCAGTGGCGGACGGGGTCTGGGTCTATTTTGACACAGACACGGGAATCGTGACAAAACAGGTCCAGACAGTCGGCGGAATCGCCTCCAACTCGATAACGTACAATGATTCCACCGCGCCTAATTCAATACAAGTGACTGCTACGGCCGGCGGCATTGCCAAGACGATACTTGTCCCGACAACGAGATGCAATACCATTACGATTACGGCCTCCCCCGCTACTTTCACAATCGGGACCGGCTCGACCATCACCGTCAGTTTGACTGGGGGCAGTGGGGCTTTTACCGTAAACAGCGTCACTTACGGGGCCGGTGTGTGTACCGGTGCGCCAACTCCGTTTGACTGCAAAACCGGAGCGGCCTCATACTCCTTCAAATGGACCAGCTATAACTCAGCCGCACGACAGTTTGTATTTACCTACGACGGAAGCGCTCTTGCCGCCGGGAACATTTCAATCCAATTTAAAGACCTGCAGAGCGGCCAATTGACTAGTTTCCTCAATATTCCGATTAGCTAGTCGGGATGATTTAAAGATAAAATAAAGAACCAAGGCCCGGTGGACCGATCAGATTTCCTAATCGGCAGCCGGGTTGAAACAAAAGACCGAGTCTGATTCATGACGGCTCGGTCTTTTGTTGTATATGGGGGTGAAGAGATTTCTTGTTGCATGTTGGTGAATGATATTGTAAGAGATATTGAATGCCCACATGTTAAGCGACACGCTGGACAAGATTAGTCTCTTTGTTGGATGGGTGATAATAGGTGGAGATCGGATGGATTATGTTTGGCAAATTTTGCATCAGGTGCTTGTTCCAATCACTTGTTTACCGGTAGGTGAGTATCTGGCCTATCTGGAGCATCCCGTAGTCTTGGTCCTGGTGGCCCTAATCGTCCGTAAGTTGATCAAGCTCAAGCGGTTCCTCCCGGCTGCGGGGCTGTGGTCCGTGGTGGGTTACCGCTTTGTTTTTTCACTCATGCCGGACAAAACGGAAGACCATTTTCGGGATCTGGAGATGCTCCGTGGTCAAGGAACTAATGAGGGCTGGCCGTTTTTGTGGTTCTTGTTTGGGCTTGTCTTGGTTACGTTTGGGGTTGTCTACATTATATTTGTTAAGAGAGATTAGGTAGGGTGGCGTCGGGGTCATTTGTCTGAACCGTGATTAGGCTGATTGTGCTGATGAGCTATGATTATGTGGGAGGTCATCGGGTCGGTTGGGAAGGGTTCAACGTGGACTGGAAGAGACTATAAAAAGCTTGCCGGGAATTGAGTCTCATATTAAAATATTGATTAGCATAGACGGCGGCAGCTTACCCAACCGGGTGGAATGTGCGTCGGCCTATGGCTGCTCGGCAATGCTTTTGAATTAAGGGTGCGACGTTAAGATTTCTCGCTTCGCTCGAAATGACAGAGAGATGGACCACATGAAATGACGATGTAAAATTGTCATTCCGAACGAATGTGAGGAATCTTGTTACGTCTGAAGATGGTCAGGCGTGCTGCTAATTCAACTACATTGGGGCGTTGCCCAGGGCTAACCTAGTGCGCCCTTTCAGGGCTAATTGGGAATCGGCCATTCAAAGAAAATTTCATGCGTTTGCGCTGTGCGGCCCAATATAAATTGATTGACTTGTTGCTCCCGGTTATTTTAGGATATGGCTATAAGTTAAAATAACGCGAATCATTATTTTAGGATGGGACCCAAAACATGCAACGTGGACTGCAGGGACATTTTGTCACCATATCCACCGTGGGCGAAAAGGCGCGGGCCTTCGTTCCCACCCCGCTGCCGCCACAGCCTCCCGTCGAGTGGACACCGGCTCTCCGGGTCAAATTCGATCAGGCCCTATTAGTCCTGGGGCGGCTGGACAGCGTCACCACCCTGCTGCCTGATAAGTCTTTCTTTCTATACATGTACGTCCGCAAGGAAGCGGTTCTATCGTCCATGATCGAGGGAACACAGTCGTCACTCTCCGATTTGCTGCTTTTCGAGATGGATCAGGAACCCGGCGTTCCCCTGGCCGATGTCCAGGAGGTAAGCAGCTACGTCGCGTCTTTGAACTATGGTCTGGGGCGGCTGGCTGAAGGCTTTCCTATG
>JADFXY010000276.1:0-6481 GCA_015233355.1 Deltaproteobacteria bacterium
AAAGAATAACGTAGTTGTCGGTATCTTTCGTCTCAGTCGCGGCGTGGGCCGGGCCGGTGTAACGGGAGTAGGTTTTGTTATCAGGAGAAGTATAAAAGGCTAAGGTGTTGCCGGAAAAGATCGTTTTCCCGCCCTTTTCAGATAGGTTGCCAACCAATTTAATGGTATCGATCCGCTTTGGCGAACCCAAATCCACCCCGATGGAGGCGTGGTTGACTCCGAAGGAGACTTCATCCAAAGGAATCCACAGATTGATCGGGGTGGATTCCGGCTGGGGGTCATTGAAGATAATCCCTGGGATGGCCGGCAGCACATTGGGGCCACGAATCGCCCGGTCTTCCGGGTCAGAGTCGGCCGCCCACCCAGATGCCGGAAGGCATACGACAACGGCCAGCAGGACATAAATCAGTGCCTTAGTAAAAAGAGATTCTATCCGGTGATAGGGGAAATGCTCAATGGCTGAATATATATCCCGCATGTAACCAACCCCTCTTCAATCCGCGGCCTTAGTTTTGCCGCTGGTGACAGCCGCTGGAAGATATTCTTGAGTTTGCCGGTCCACTCGATAAAGGCACCGAACACAGTAAGACTCTTTAACACCAAATTGCCGCACTTGTCGATAACAATTCTTTATCCGGGTTAGCCGGGTAAGACAATGCTTTTTGCCGGCGTTCATCGGATTATCGGGATAAGGATTCACGGCCGCAACTGCTCCAACGGCGCCTGGGGGTCAACCCCGTGGAAAAAAATGGCCAACCAGATTTCTAAAATCAACAACATCCATAACCGATGGCCGTGATTGACCCGGCCCGCCAGGTGTTCCTGGAACAACTGGGTCACGCTCTCCGGTCTGAAAAACTCATTGATTCCGGCCGCAGGATGTTCCAGGATCCTTTTGGCCGTAAGACCAAACCCACCCTGAAACCAGGCATCCAGAGGGATGGCGAAGCCTTGCTTGGGCCGATAAATTACCTCCGGAGGCAGCAGGCGTTTGGCCAGACTCTTTAGCAGGCGTTTGTGCACTCCCTGACTCACCTTATAATCCACCGGTAAAGAGGCCGCCAACTCGATCAACCGGTGGTCGAGAAAAGGTGACCGCGTCTCCAGGCCATGGGCCATAGCCGCGATATCCATCTTAACCAACAGATCATCTGGTAGATATGTGTGTGTATCTATGTATAATATTTTCTCTACTACGTTGGAAGAAGCCGCTTCGGCCTGGGCCAGGAGTTCTTCCGTGTCTTCAACGTAATTGAACACGTCTGGGATAAGCCCTTCCCGGTAAAGGCTCTGTTTCCTCTCCGGAGTAAAAAAAATGGGAAAATATAATGATCTGGCCTCGGGAAACAGGAGGCCGGTCCAGATCCGATGGAGTGGTCCCTGACCACCTTTTCCGGGATTGATCAGCCGCCTAAATTGGGACCTGATCCCGGCTCTGATGCCCCGAGGCAAACGGTGCCACCAGGCGGCCAGGGGATGAATCCGGTATTTGCCATAACCACAACACAATTCATCGCCGCCGTCACCATTCAAAGCCACCGTCACCTCCTGCCGGACCTGCTGGGCCAGCCAAAAGGTAGGCAAGATTGAGGAGTCGGCCATCGGCTCAGACAACTGCCAGACGATTTTGGGCAAGACGGCCAGAGCATTCGGCTGAACCAGGAGTTCATGATGGTCGGTCTGATATCTATCGGCCACCATCCGGGCATAACCCGCCTCGTTGTAGTCTTCTTCCGCAAAGCCGACGGAAAAAGTCTTGACCGGCCGGTGCCCGAGCTGAGCCATGACGGCCGTAACCAGGCTGGAATCCAGGCCGCCGGACAGCATCACCCCCAACGGGACGTCGCTGATCAACCGGCACTGGACGGCCTCGTTGAGAGACTGATAAACTTCGGCTTCCGCCTCCTCAAAAGTCAGGTTCCGTTTTATAGAATAATCAATATCCCAGTAGCGATATACATTCGTCTGCCCTCGTTCACAAATCAGGGCGTGTCCCGGCGGCAGCTTGGAGATACCCTTAAACATAGTTTTGGGATGGGGTACGAATTGCCGGGCCAGGTATTGATCCAGGGCGGTCGGATCTATCTCCCGGTTAACTCCGGGGACCTCCAAAATGGCCTTAATCTCGGAGGCAAAGATGATGCCGTCCCGGCTCAGATGATAAACCAGCGGCTTCTTGCCCAGGCGGTCCCTGGCCAGGAACAACCTGTCTTTGGCCGAATCATAAACGGCCAGGGCGAACATCCCGCGCAGGTATTGAAGACAATCGGGGCCATATTCCAAATAGCAGGCTAAAAGCACCTCGGTATCGGACCGGGTCTGGAAATCATATTTGGCTTCCAGAGATTTTCTGAGTTCGAGAAAGTTGTAGATTTCACCATTGAAGACAAGCCAAACAGTTCCATCGGGGCTGGCCATGGGTTGCCCGGCCCGGTCACTCAGATCTATCACGGATAGTCTCCGGTGTCCCAACCCAATGTGATCTTTACAATAGTATCCCTGACCATCGGGCCCGCGATGAGCCAGCTTGTCGGTCATCCGGCGGATGACTTGCTTGTCCACCGGCTTACCCGTTTTATAGTTGAATATTCCAGTGATGCCACACACGACAATTTGCTCCGAATCCGGCCGTCCGAGCTATACGGGCAATACTTTTCCTTGACGGCCAACCAAATCGAGAAAAGGGATAGAGCAACAGGTTTTCTGAAACCTGACCCGCCAACCTAAAGATCTAGCCAGGTCAACGGTAGCCTCCTCTGGAACGGCTATCCGGTCAATTCCGGCCTCTAGGGCCAGGGCCTCCAATAGCCGGCCTTTCTTTCCCCGGGGCCGCTCACAACCCAGAGAGATGGGGGTATCAGGCAACAAGGACCGGCCCGCACCCAAGAGCTCGGCCAACTCCTCCAGGTCAGGCGGCGTTACGTCGGCCATGGGCGTACCCTTGAAAGGGGTCAGCACAACCAGTACCGCCGCGGCCGGGCGATGGGCGGCGATAATTTGCCAGGCCTGATATTCTCCCTTGATTTGCCCAAAATATAGCCCAGCCACAATATGCGGGACCATGTCCAGGCCGGCTTCGGTCAAGGCGTCCAGGGTCCTTTTGATGTCGCTCAGCCCCCCGTCCAGCCGTAGAACCTCCCTGGCCGTGCGTTCGTCACCGACCACATCGGTCAGCGCCTGGTCAACCCCGGCTTGTTTAAGCCGCCCGGCCGTTTGGGCCGTCATAATTCCGGTATGGATGGATACGATTAAGCCCGTTTCTTCTTTAACCGCCGCAATGGCATCGCAGAATCGGGCCCAGGGGACAACCCCGCGGGAATCCGATCCCCCTGATAGCAGGACCCCGATGTTTCCTTGAGCCGCCAATTGTCGACAAGTGCTAATCAACCTCTCCGGTGTTTCAGCCGGGATCATCGGGATGAGTAACCTCCCCCGGCAATGATGACAATTAAGCCGGCAATCCGGCCCAGTGATGGAAATGGCCGGATATTTTCCCCGCTCCTGACCATCTTTGATCATGCCGGGCAAATAGAAAGTAATCTCCCTGGATTCGATCTTCTTATCTGAGGGCGTCTGGTTAACTGTCATCCCGTGTTCCATTAGGGTTAAAAATTCAATGTCTGAGTCTTAGAGTTGCCGCTTGGGTGATCCAGTCACGTTCCGAGGGGTGATCGCTCTCAAAGTCGGAGACACGTCGGATGGCGGCTCCCAGGAGTTTTTTGTACGGGGCAAGAAATTTGGCTGGTTGGCTGAATTCCGGCTGAAACGGTCTGTTTATGGTTTTACTGCCGTATCCATCTCCCGGATGAACTGATCCAAAGAGGCGGCCGTAACTGCACTCTTAAGTAAGGCATCTAACATATCCAGATCGCTTATGCACTCAATGGTTTGAAGTATTCCGGGGGGTAGGATTTCAAAACGTAATTTTACAATTTGGATAATATCCTGACGGGACTTCAGTACCACGCCCTCGAGCTTTCCCTCAAGTAAACCAACCAGTCTGCCCTCTTTGTATTCTATTTCTCTGATAACCTCGTAGGCTGCTGATTCAATCATGATATCCCTCCTTCTGGAAATCAACTTTCCGGCCATTTCTTTGGACACCAGGCCGGCAAAAATGGCGGTGATGGTCAATAAATCAGCCTTGTCCTTTGTCGGCAAATGACTTTTGTAGATTGACTTGTCTACTTCATCCAGGGCCTCGGCTCCATGGCGCATCAAAGGAACCAGCGGCATCAGACAAACGGCCCCTCCGGCCATAATATCCTGCGCCTCAAGGTCATAAACTCGAATTAACCTGAATCGAAATTGGACCTCACTGTCCTGGTATATTTCAGAAGCTCCGGCGGCCGGCAGCAGGAGAATGACACAGGAGATTACCTCCACATGATATTTTAACATGTATCGATACCGATATTCAAGCAATCTCATCGGCACGTCTTTTTCCCAATGAGTCTGTACTTCTATGATAACCAATCGGCGGTTTCCGCTTTCTTCGGTCACCATGATGGCCGCATCGCCTCGCCGGGCACTAACCGTCTCAGTCTGGGCTTCCTCCAGCAGAACACTCTTGGCCACCGGAATGCCGAGTAACCGCCTGATGATTTCTTCCCGGCATTTTTCAATGAGCAGTTTCGAGCTAATGTCGTTGTGCATGGTCATTCCTCTGGTGCGTCCGGACCAAAGCCGGCTGATCGCAGGAGGCTGGTTTGGAGATGGGCGAATAAGACCGCCGGTCCCCGAGGTTCGGCCGGGAGCGATTAGTGGTGTTATTAGAGTTGGTGAATGTTTTTTTACACTGTATCGAATAAAATGTGCTTGACACATAAAAAAATATTTATACAATGCCTCCAATATGCTTTTTTACTATTATGGCTATCTATACTAATTTATTGGCTCTAATCTCTACAGCGTTGCTGGGTCGACCCGCTCCCCGTTACGCCAGGCACGGTTCTCATCCTCAACATGAGGCAAACATTTCGGCTCCTCATTTGTTAGTTATTAGCCGGATCCGGTGTTACTTCCGGCCGGTTATCACCCAAAAAGGATGACGGTATGGCCAGGGCTATTCTTATTGAAAGACATTGTCAAGTTTGCGGCACCACCTTCATGGCGCGGAGCTACAACCAAAAATATTGCGACCAAAAAGAATGCCAGAGAGAAAAACACCGGGTCTGGGGCGAAATGCGCAATCGGTCCCATAAAAAAGATCGGCCCCCGGCCAGAAGTACCGGTCGTCTCTGCCGCCGTTGTGGAAAAACTATTACCGGGCCAAACTATTTTTATTGTGTCGCCTGCCATACTTATATCTCCCAATACGGCACGGCCGAGACTGACTGATTGTCATTGTTGTGCAATATGAACCCGGTTTGTCCTGGAGTATCGGCAGAGACAGCCCCCTTTATCTTTTAGCCCCCGCGGTCATCCGCCGTGGTCAGCCATGCTCACCCCGGGAGATAGTGGAATGTTTGCCTCCATCAGTCGAAACGGGCATAAAACGTACCTGATATTACTATACTTGCTTCTCCGAACCGGTCAAACAAAATCATTCAGCCGTTTCCCAATCGTTAGATATCCCATCGTGTTTCTTCATCCTCCGGCTATAATCGATGCTCATAAAAGTTACGCCGGCCAATCGGCTCCGGGCGTTGCCCATTAATATTCAGGAATTCAAAAATATAACTGGACGAGATATGACCTCAAAAAGATTCGGTGTCTTCATCGCTTGCATCTTAACCTGGTGGAGTCTGTCCTTCTCCCCCCCGCTGTTTGCCCAAAGTCCGGTCGGAACTCCGCCAAGCCAACCATCCACACCGGCCCAAGCCCAACCGGGGGGGTCATTACCCGGTCAGGACTCCAATCAAAGACCGGCACAGCCTCCCTCTCCTCTGGGCGGCGTTCAACCAGGACAACTACCCGGCCCCGTGCTCGGGCTGGGGTCCACCCCCATGGCGCCGCCATCTCCACCGGCTCTAAAATCCGGGCCGCCGACCCTCAAGGTGGATAAAAATGACCTGGATAACGGTGGGACCATCACCGTCACCGGAAAGGGGACACCAGGCCAACCGGTCTTCTTGGAAGTCTGGTCAGAAAATGATGTCCGGACCTCCTTCTTTGATTCCAAGAAAGACAAGGAAACCGGAAAGATCCCTTACATCCTTTACATGACCGAAGCAATGCCGGCCTACTACCGGATCTGTGTCCCGTCGTCATTAAAGGATAAACTGAAAGATATTGAGAAGCAGGGAGGAGGTTGGAGCTACTCCCAAACGCTTAAGGATTTGGGGGCCGATGCCGCCTATACCATCCCCGGCAAGATTAAAATAGACCGATACCAGGCCACTCTGCTGGGCAGCATTGTCGGATCGCGAGGTGATATATTGCCCAAGATGGACGACAAGGAAAACAAAAAACGGTCCATGCAACTGGTCAAGGCCCGGTTCCGCAGCCCCGGCAAAGTATTGGCCCCGACGGTAGAGAT
>JADFXY010000277.1:0-6445 GCA_015233355.1 Deltaproteobacteria bacterium
TCAAGGCCATCACCGTCACCCCGGGAGTGGGTTGCGCCTCTTACGTGCTCAAGACCTGGCTAAAAGGGAAAGGGATCCAAACCTGCGGAAGCGCTGGTTGCTGTTAGTCCGTTGGCTGGTTGCTGGTTGATACTTGTTTACCTTTGTTATTACAAGATAAATTTGTATTTTTTTAGTTTTAATATTAGCCTGAGGACTAAACCTGATGGGGATTTGTTTAGCCATCTATCGGACATGGTCATATTAGACCGATAACCGGCAACCAGCAACAAGCAACCCGTAACGCAACCAGCAACCAATGCTCTAATGGCCGGAGCCATCCCCTTCCGGCTCCTCGCCCAGCAAATCCCGACCCCATTTCTTGACGGCCGCCACGCCTCCCTGGAGATTGCAGGTATTGGTCAGCCCGGCCTGATTCAGGGTGATCTGAGCTTCATAGGATCTGGCGCCGGAGTTGCACACCAGAACCAGCCGCTTGTCTCGAGGCACCTCATTTACTCTGGCCGACAATTGTTCCTGAGGGATATTGACCCATCGATCAGGATACTTCTTGACGAATGGTTCCGCGTTGCCCCAGGCCCGGACATCAAGAACGACGGCTTCACCCGACTGGCCGGAGGAGAACAACAGGTCAAATTCATCTACTTCAATGGCCCGGTTACGGCCCGCCAAGATGTTTTCAGCGGTATTGGCCAGGGCATTGACAATATCCATGGCCGAGGCAAAGGGCGGCGAATAGGCCACCTCCAAATTACTGATATCGGTGATAGTCGGCTGATATTTTAAGACCGCGGCCACAGCGTCCACCCGGGCGGCCAATCCCTGGCCATTGGAACTCAGGCCCTGGATACCCAACACCCGGGCCGTGGCTCGATCCACGACCAACTCTAAGTAGATGAATTCCATCTCCGGGTAAAAGTGAGCCCGGTCGCCCTGGACGACAAAGGCACTGACGGCATCGAATCCCGCCGCCCTGGCCCGAGACAGGGTCAAACCGGCTCCAGCCACGGCATGATCAAAAACCTTAATGATCAGATTTCCGACGACTCCGTCAAAGGTGGCTGAAAGACCGGCCAGGTTGGAGCCAATCACCCGACCGTGGCGGTTGGCCAGCGAACCCAGCGGCAAATATACCTGCTTACCAGTAATCAAGTGCCGGTTTTCGACACAATCTCCGCCGGCAAAAATATCCGGATCAGAAGTCTGAAGATGACTGTTCACCTCTATGGCCCCGCCGGGGGTAATGGCCAGCCCGGCCTCCCGGGCGAGATCTACGTTGGGCCTGGCCCCGACGGCCATGATGACCAGATCGGCCTCAATCTTCCTTTTATCGGTGACTACTCCGGTTGCCTTGCCCTGCCCTTCGATGGCCTGGACTCGCTCTCCCAGCAAACAAGTGACGCCTTCATCCTGAAGCTTCTTTTGAACCATCCCGGCCAGGTTGGGGTCGATCAAACCCGGCAAGACATGATCCATGAACTCGATTATGGTCACCTCAATGCCCCAGAGGTCGGTCAGGGCCTCGGCCATTTCCAGGCCGATGAAACCGGCCCCGATAATCACCGCCTTAGCCACGGCCCCGGAGGTTAATTGACTTTTGATGGCTTCGGCGTGACTCATATTAGCTACGACAAACACATTGTCCAGGTCTGCGCCGGGTATGTTCAGCCGGTTGGGACGGCTGCCCGTGGCCAGGACCAACTTGTCATAGCCAAGGTCAAACTGGGCTCCGGTATCCAGATTCCGGCAGATTACCCGCTTTCCCGGCCGGTCCAGCAAAACGGCCCTGGTCCTGGTCATCACGTCAACACCTTTGGCCCCGTGAAAAAACCCGGCATCCCGGACCATATGAAAACTGGTGCTCATCAATTCCTTAGCATCACTCACGTCGCCGGAAACAAAATAAGGGATGCCGCATCCCCCGTAGGATATTATATTATCAGCATCGATCATGGTTACCTGAGCATCGGGTTCGAGCCGTTTAAACCGGCAAGCGGCTTTCGGCCCCAGGGCTACGGCTCCGATGATAACGACATTCTTGGGCATATTTTGTCCTCCATTAGCAAATCCGTTGATCACAAGCCCTCAGGAAAGGCCAAGGGTCTCCCCGGACCTTTCCAGCCTGCATTTCGCCGCTAAGGTTGATGGTGTAAGAATCCTGTCCACCACCGGTGGAGTGATAACGCTATAAATTATTTATCTAAATTAATGGTCAGAGGAATAACGTGGATTTGGTGGGAGATTTCCTGGGTAGGTCCCAGTCGCCAATCTAAACATTTGGCGCGCTCGCCCAGCGCCTCCTGGATCTTGGTTACGACTCCCTTGACATTGATCACCGGATGACGGGAAAACACTTCCGGCAACCCATAGGTCAGGTTACAGGCCAAACACTTGCCGGGCCGTTCTTTAAGGTGAAATTCAAAAACCAATTTTTTGGCATTGTGCTTCTTAAATTCCAGGTTAATGTCAAAGGCGCCTTCCTTGACATCTCCCAACAGGGCATCGAAAAACATGTCTGCCCGGTCTTCTGGAAACAATTTTTTCAAAGCGGTTGCGGTGAAAATATCTTTGTAGTTTTCCGTAGCCATAGTCTTTCCCTAACTAATGCGTGCACCAATAAATTCGACGGTTATTTGGATAGGATGGCCGGGGCCGGCCGTAGTTGAAATAAAATTCAGTCAAAGACAACACTAAGGGGGGATGAAGCCTCGCGACTTAAAGCAAGGTCACCTTTTACTACATCTTTTTTCCATAGTCAAACCCAGAGTTCAAGGAAACAAAGGTCAGCCCCGGCGCGGGATGCGTCGAGCCAGTTCCACAACTGCAGCCAGGTATTGATCAATGCCACGCAGAAAAATGTCATTGTGATTAGCCATGGGAATCATCAAGAGCATCTTATCCGGAGCGGAACCAGCCTCAAAAAGCGCCCGGCCATCCGAAAAAGGAATGATTTGGTCATATTCTGCATGGATGATCAAGGTGGGGCCATGATATTTCTTAATTTTATCAATATTGGCGAATCCGTCCTCTTCCTTCACTCCGAGAGCCGCCATGTTCACACCTAACAGAGCCAATAATGGAGCGGCATAGGCGAACCCGCTCTCTACGATCAATCCGTCGATCTCGTCGGGATAGTTCGCGGCCAGTTCCAAGGCTGAGGCACTGCCCAATGATCGGCCCATGACGATGAGAGGGCCAGAATAATCGTTTTCTTTAAGCCAGGTTTTGACATAGCCAAAAACAAGATGGCAGTCGCGCATCATGGAAGTAATGGACGGACGGCCCCCGGATCTCCCGTATCCCCGGTAGTCGACAGGTAAGAAATTCAGCCCGTTTTTGATGTAAAGCGGCCCTAAGTAATCATAGTCGGACACTATTTCTCCATTTCCGTGGAAGAAAATAATGTTTGGCCCGGCCTTATCGGCCACATGAAAGCGAGCGCCCAGGGATATTGTTTCACTCACCGGAATCAACAGATCAAATACCTTTTGGGATGACGCCGGGGGCGTGAAATCCGGTCGCGGATGAAACAACATCAGCAACACCTCCGGGCGGTCCAGCGCGGCATAATCGATCTGAGAAATATCAATCATTGTAATCTCCTGTTCAATCTTGCCGCAGCAATCAGGCCTGACCATCGGGTCCTAATCGGACCAAATCATGCTTCCTCCCGGCAGGGCAAAAAACTCTTGGCCATGTCGGACCGGGTGTCCAGGAACTGGCGGGCCAATACCTGTTCACCATCTATACTTTAGAGTTCTTCAGGATCACTCGGCGCTTTGTCTACTTTGCCCAGCGACTGAGCAATGGCATCCAAAACGCCATTAACGAAGGCTCCGGATTCCTCAGTACCAAATTTTTTGCCCAATTCAATCGCTTCATTTATCACCGCCCGGGACGGGACGTCGAGATACATCAACTCATACACCGCCATCCGCAGGGTGTTCCGATCGACACCGGACATTCGGACAACTCTCCAATGCTGTGAATGCTTTTGGATGATACCGTCCAATTCGGCCCGGTTCCGGAAAACGCCCATGACCAAATCTACCGTGAATGGCCTGACTTCTTCCGGAATATCGAAATTATTTAAAAACTCGCCAATGGATTCTTCGGCGGATTGGTGCGTCACATCCAATTGAAACAACAATTGAAGGGCTGCTTCCCGCGATCGTCTTCTGGTTCCCATTAAACAACCTTATGAGCTGGAGTAGTCTGAAACCGAAATTCTATATTTCCTTTATCTATCTTCAAAAAACATAACCGCAATGGACGCAACTTGGCGTGCGGCTTCATGATCGGCACCGCCGTTAAAACCGCTCCGGCCATCCTGCTTATAGACTTTTTAGGATATCATCTTTTTTATGCAAAAGACAACGAATAACGATTAACCGCTTTCATAAAATTATCCCAAACGGCTTTATTATCCTTGCCGAACCGGCTATTATGGATTATCATTCAACACAGGCCATACCCAGTGGCATTCAAATTATTCCGGTGCCGGCTGATTACCCGGCATAAATAATTTAACCTGAATGGGAGAGGTCCATTTAGATGCAAAAAACACTGCGAACAAAAAATGCAAGATGTTTAGGACTGGACCAGGATTGACTTAGACCAACTATTTCATTCCGGGAATGCCGGCCGATAAAGCCACACCACCTCCCTGCCGCTGACCGTTTAATCGGGTCCGTCGGATTAGTTGGCAAGTTTATTGCATGTAAGAAAGACGGCCGACGTCGTTATTGCAGTCAGTCGATATCCGCCGAGACCGTTCAACCACGGCCTGCTTTATCGTAAGACAACAGATGCAGTGGAGGTAATCATGTTTAGAATCAATACCACCGTCAACCAACCGACGCTCATTAACCCCTCGCCCAATAACGGCCCAGGCGGCAATCCTGCGCCACCGGGGGTCGGGTCGGCTTTTAAGGATCATTTGGCCAAAGCTGCGGGAGATCAAAATTTAGAAAAACTCCCGCCAACCGATGGAACCGGGGCCAATACTTCATTCCAGCCGGAAATAATCGTAAATTTGTTGCGATTAGAGAGGATGCGAAGCCTCATCTCCGGCATTGAGAGTACCCCTGACCAGGGTTCAGGATCCCAAGACCTGTCTGCACTAGGGAAAAACGACCTGGGCAAGATAGCCGCCCGGACCACAGGGAGCGGGAAGTCCGGCTTAGCGGTCGGCGGCCGGGACTCATCCCCGGACGATTCGTCAAATTATGATGAACATGATTTTGACGGTATCATCAATCAGACCGCCAATAAATATGGCATCGACAAAAACCTGGTCAAGGCCGTGATCAAAGTCGAAAGCGGATTCGATCCCGATGCCGTATCCGGCGCCGGCGCCGTCGGTCTGATGCAACTAATGCCGGGCACCGCCGAACATCTGGGCGTGGACGACTCGTCCGACCCCAAACAAAACATCAACGGCGGTGTCCGCTACCTCAAAGAAATGCTGGACCGTTATAACGGCGACACCCGGAAGGCACTGGCCGCGTACAATTGGGGTCCAGGCAATATTGACAGACAAACCAAATCCATGCCAAAAGAGACGCGGCAATACATTGCCAAGGTCATGAACCAATATCGAACGTTGTCTGACAAAATGACGGCCTGATTAGTCTGGTCTGAGGGTTTGGTATGGCCATCAAAAAGCTGCTCCGACCAATCTTGTGCCTGATCCTCTTGACCGGCGCCTCTCCGGCCCAGTCTTTTGAGGAGGACGTATCAAATATTACGCAGGCCGAAGTGCATTATTCCAGGGGACGCCTGGCCTTTAACCAGGGCGATGTGACCGAGGCCCAGGCCGAGTATTTCCAGACCCTAAAACTGCTCCCCAGCCATGTCCCGGCCATGATGGCCGTCGGCCAAATCTATGCCATGCAGGGACGGGATGACCAGGCCCAGGCCTATTTTCAAAAGGTGTTAGCCGCCCAGCCGACAAATACCAAAGCCCACCAACTCTTAGCCGACATCTATTTCAAAAAGGGCGATTGCGAACAGGCAGTGAGTCACTATAAATATGCGCTGGAAGAGAACGCACCTCTCGAAGAGAATTACTACCGCCTGGGTCTATGCTATTACAATCTCCAAGAATACGTTTCAGCCTACTCTTACTTGAAAAGGTGCTTGCTCCTTGATCAAGGGAACATCAAGGCCAGAGTTCTGATGGAACAGGCTGTTAAAGACGGCAAAATCACGGTAGAGCCGCCTAAGGACAAAGCCAAGAAGGATGACGCCGGCAAAGGCGCAAAATAGCCGAATGACTTCAGTTATCTGATCTACTTCCTGCGAATTCCGACTTAAGGCGCCACGACTCAAACCCCAGGACATAACCCGACCAGCGACCGCCAAACGCAATGGGGCAACATAACTCCCCAAACAAGAAAAACCTTGTCATTGGGCCATAATTGTGTCACAAGGCCTTTATCGA
>JADFXY010000278.1:0-6428 GCA_015233355.1 Deltaproteobacteria bacterium
CCGAAATGGCCATAGAAATTAATCCATTAAGATAAGAGGTCGGTCATGGCTAAAGTGATGGTCGTGGATGACGATGCTATTATCACTCTTATTCTAAAAAGCCGTCTCAGCGCCATTGGATATGAGGTGGTCGGGACGGCCATGTCAGGAGAAGAGGCCATTCAAATGGCTGGGCAACTTCGCCCCGACTTAATTCTGATGGATATTGTCATGCCTGGGCCGGTTAATGGTATTGCGGCGGCTGAAACTATCAGAGAACAGCTTGATATTCCATCAATATTTCTGACAGCTTATTCGGAAAAAGACGTCGTTGATAAGGCCAAACAGGTTGAACCGTTGGGCTATCTCATAAAACCTTTCCAAGAAGCTGAACTCAGGGCGACTATGGAGATCGCCCTGTACAAGAATGTCATGGACCGGCGTCTCCGGGAGAGTGAAGAGCGCTATCGGGCCATAGTCGAAGATCAGACTGAGATGATCTGCCGGTTCGGTCAAGACCTGATCTTAAGCTTTGTCAACCTTGCTTTTTGCCGCTATCTTAAACGGCCCGCCGACAAACTGATCGGCCTCAGTATCGTTACACTTTTGCCTGATGTCGACTTCACGGTGCTTCAGGAATTGCTGGCCTCTTTAACACCGGACAACCCGGTGAGAACGGTTGAACATCGGATACTCAGGTCCGATGACCCCGACGTCCGGTGGCTGCAATGGATAAACCGGGCCATCTATGACGAGCGGCGCCGTCTGATTGAATTCCAGGCCGTGGGACGGGACATCACCAAACGAAAACGGGCTGAGGAAGGGCTGCAAAAAGCCCACGATGAACTTGAAGCCCGGGTGGAGGAACGGACTGCGGAACTCAAACGTGTCAACGCCAAGCTCCAGTTGGAGGTGGTGGAGCGCAAGTTGGCGGAGGAGGCGTTAAGAGAATCGGAACGGGAATTAACCGTCCGGAACCAAGTGGCGGAAGTGTTCCTGACCGTCCCTGATGACGAAATATACGCGGAGGTCCTGAAAATCGTATTGGAGTTTCTAAACAGCCGGGACGGTTTGTTTGGATACTTAGATGAAAACGAGACCCTGATTTGCCCCTTTGCCCAAAAACATGCCGGTGGTCCCGGCGAGACGTCCGAGAGTATCAGCTTTCCCAGAGAAAAATGGACGGGCATTTGGGGTCAGGCCTTGATTCAGCGGCAGAACCTCTATGCCAACGTTCCCCTTGAGGTCCCCGAATGGCACGGCCCGATTAACCGGGCCCTGGCCGTGCCCATTATCCACCAGCATAGAGTGATCGGGTTGCTGCTGGCGGCCAACAAAGACACGGACTATGACGACTGGGATATGGACCTGATGGACATCATCGTCAGCTTCATTGCCCCGATCCTCAGCGCCAGATTGCAGCGGGACCGTCAGGAACAAAAACGCCGCCAGGCCGAGCTGGCCCTGTGCCGGAGTGAGGAACGTTATCGAAGCCTGATTGAGACCATGAATGAAGGATTCGGGACGACTGATGAACATGGGCGAATCAGCTATGCCAACAACAACTTTTTGGAGATGTTGGGGTATTCTAAGGAAGAACTTATCGGCCGTTCTAGTCTTAGCTTTCACGATGAAGGCAACCGGGAAATCGTGGCGGCCCAGTTTGATTTACGCCGGCAAGGTCTGAGCGGGACATATGAAGTGGCGTTGATCGCTAAGGACGGGCGGAAAGTTTATGCGATTGTTTCGTCGGCTCCGGCCTTTGATCAGGACGGCGGGTTTAAGGGTTCCGTGACGACCTTTACTAATATCACGGAACGCAAGAGATTGGAGGAGAGGTTGGAGACGGAACGCCAAAAGCTGTTCTCCCTTTTTGACCATCTGCCTCTCTTTGTTTATCTTCAATCTGCTGATTATTCAATAACTTTTGCCAACAGGTATTTTCGGGAGCATTTCGGTGAGATCGAAGGGCGGTATTGCTATGAACTCCTGCGCCGACGGGAGGGTCCCTGTGAAGACTGTACCACGATAAAAGTATTTCAAACAAACCGGGAACAGGATAAGGAATGGACTAATACCTGGGACGGACGTATCTACCATGTTTTTGATTGTCCTTTTTCCGAACTCGACGGTTCTCTCCGGGTCATGAAGCTGGGCATCGACATCACCGCCCGGAAACAGGCTGAAGAACATATTCGGGAACTTACCCATCAATTGCTGAAAACTCAGGAAGATGAATGGCAGAGGATCTCACGGGAGTTGCACGACCGGGTGGCCCAGGACCTGTCCGCCGTAAAAATAGGTGTCGACACAATGGCCAATCGTTGGCCGGAAGCCCCGTCCGATCTGCATCGGACCGCCGTGGCCTTGTCCAAGAGCCTCCAGATTGCCTTGATCGACATCAGAGATCTGGCCTATAACCTTCGCCCGGCGGCCCTGGACGATCTGGGATTAGCCCAGGCCATCTCCCAGTTGTGTGAGGAGTTCTCTGCCCGTAACGGGCTCGCGGTGGATCTGATTACGGCCGGGATCGAAGGCCTAAAACTGGATTTTGATACAGAGATCACCATTTATCGGCTGATTCAGGAAGGTCTTAACAACGCCCTCAACCATGCCGAAGCCGGGCTGATCACAGTCCGGCTGGTGACGTCCTTTCCGTGCATTATCCTCCGGCTGGAAGATGACGGCCGAGGTTTTGATGTGCCCCGGCGTTTGGCCGTGGCCCTTAGTGAAAGACGCATGGGTTTGTCCAGTATGAGAGAGCGGGTCAGCTTGTTGCGAGGTAAGATGCGCCTTGAATCCCTGCCGGGAAAAGGCACAAAAATCGTTATAGAGGTTCCCTATAAGGAGAACAGACCGTGAGTAAGAAGAAAACCATCCTGATCGTGGATGATCATCCCTTTTTCAGGGAGGGCCTTAGGGCGATCTTGGCGCGGAACTCCGGTTTTGAGGTCGTGGGCGAAGCCGGCGATGGGCAGCAGGCCATCCGAATGACTAAGGAACTGAAACCTGACCTGGTGCTGATGGATATCTCTTTACCCGACAAAAGTGGGATTCAATTAACGGGTGACCTACGGCGTCTGTTGCCCGATGTCAACATACTGATTATCAGTATGCATGCCAAAGCGGATTATATCACTAAGGCCTTCCAGGCCGGAGCCAAGGGGTATCTTTTCAAAGAATCGGCGGCGGAAGCCCTGGTCCAGGGCTTGGAGGCCGTATCCAAAGGAGAATTTTTTCTGGACGCGTCCCTGTCCCACCAGGTAGTCAAAAAGCTGATGGAATCCCCGGAGAAAAAGACGAAAGTCTCCGACACCGCTTACGGCACCCTGACGTCCCGGGAGCAGGAGGTGATGCGTCTCCTGGCAGAGGGCATTTCCACCAAAGATATTGCCCAGAACCTGTGCATCAGCCCCAAAACCGTGGACAACCACCGGGCTAATATTATGAGCAAACTCAACCTGCACAGCGCCATTGAACTGGTCCGGTACTCTGCCCGGCTCGGCCTGATTGACGTAGATCTGTGGAAAGATTAGCCTGCAATCTCGTGGACAATGATATTGGAGAAGAAGGGTAAAGGTGAGTTATGGATAAGCTCGCGGCCATTCGTTATGTCTTGGCTTCAGATAGGTCCATTTTTGAATATTACTGTGGCCGGATGTTGGAGGAAGCCGACGTTGATTTTGATGACTTTGACGTTGTGTTGGACAGCGCCGGTGATGAAGGATTTGACGACATGGCCGACAAAATATTAGTCGAAGGACTGGAGGCCGGGATCATTGCCTTTAATCCGGAACACGAGTCACCTGATGAGGAATATGAGGCCACCTAGGTGGTCGCCCAGACTCGAAGTCCTATCAGAACCAGCAATGTTATCCAGGATGTGGCCAGCATCAATCTGTTGGTCAGCAGAATGTCATTGGGGGTCAAGGGCCGGAGCGGATCTCCCAACTCCGGTTTGTGTGAGGGTTTCCCGCCGTAGTAACTGAGCCCACCCAGTTGCACCCCCAGAGCGCCGGCCATAGCTGCTTCCGATTGACCGGCATTCGGGCTGGGGTGTTTGGTCCTATCCCGCAGAAATATCTTGATAGAATTCACCGCCCGTTGCCCCAGGATCAAAGCGGCCGGAGGGACCAAAATAGAGGTCAACCGGCTTGGCAGGAAAGCCGCCAAGTCGTCTAATCGGGCCGAGGCCCAGCCAAATTCCAGGTAGCGTTCATTCTTGTATCCAAAGGTGGAATCGAGAGTGCTGATCGCCTTGTAGGCCATTATTCCCACCGGCCCGCCCAACACGGCAAAGAACAGCGGGGCGGTAACTCCATCGACCATGTTTTCCGCGACGCTCTCCACAGTCGCTCGAACCACTTCCGTCTGATCCAGGGAATGGGTGTCTCGACCGCAGATCATCCCGACCCGGCGTCTGGCCTCCTCCATGTCTCCCGAATTTAAGGCCGCCCACACCTCCGTGCTGTGCTTGATCAGGTCCCTGGCCGCTATGCCGGTATAGATGATCAGGATCGAGACCAGATCACCCACCATCGGGTGGATTCCCCGCCCCAATCTGACTACCAGATAAGTCCCCAAGATCGTGACCAGGACGACAGCCAGAGCCGTGACCAGGCCAGCCGTCCTATAGTCCCGGATGGTGCTTCGAGACATCCCTTCCAGTTTCACCGCCAGCCGGCCGATCAACCTGACCGGATGGGGAAACCAGCGCGGATCACCGATTAATAGATCAAGAACGATCGCTGCGATGACCTGGAATTCAATATTCATAATGGTGATCCGATGCCGGGCTAGATGATCGTTCAAGAAAAGACAAACCGTACGGGGCCCTGGGATGAAAACGGCGCAGCCTCGGGAGGAATCTAGTATTCAAACAATAATCCAAGGGAGTAGACCAGCGCCCCCAGATCCGAGTTCCAGGCCCCGAAATTATCTAGATTTACGTAACGGGTCTCCAGCGAGACGAAGGTTCGATGGACGCCGTATTCCTTTTTGAATTCCATAGCTCGGACGGGATCCAGGGTGTTGAGATTGACCCGCATGCCCAAGGAGCAATGATATCCCTTTAACCAGACCCGCTCAGTGTTGCGGCGGTCGTCGATGTCCTCGTCCAGAAAGAAGAGATCCACGCCGCCGTCCAGGTAAGGAATAACAATCTGATTCTTGTAATAATCAAATTTAAACCTAAAAGACATATCCCCGCCGTAACCCTGGAGGATGGTTTCGGCATCAGCGGCGTGGCCGTCCACAGTTTCCGCGTGTCCGGTTGAGTTTAAGTAGTGCAGGCCAAAGCCAAGCTCAAAGTACTTCCCATAATCCCGGTCTAAACTGGCGGAAACCATATAGCCGCCGTGATTGTAAATTCTTGAGGCTTTGTCGCTCTTGGGGTCAAAAAACCCCCCCTTTACCCCGACGATTACGCCTTGGGCTTCGAACGCCTGGGCCTCCGGATTAGGCCAGCCTAATATCAGCAACAGGATCAAAGGAATCATTCGTTTCATGGAGAATACCTACCCCATAACCTGAGTTCGACGAGTTTCTTAATTAACTACAAGAAATGTATCCGCAGATTTCGCAGATGAACGCAGATTGATGAGACCCACAGGTGCCTGCGATAATTTATTTTTTTTAATCTGCGCAAATCTGCGCAATCTGCGGATTGAATAATTGCCCATGACGCTAATCGGTTAGCATGCTCGCCGAACTCAGGTTACCCCATATGTTACTTAATATGAAAACCGCGGCCAGCTCGACCAGGCGCCCTAAAAGCGGCTGTGGCGATAAAGCAACCACCACCGGAATCGGTGACCAGCCCGTGGATCGGAGATGGCGTCTGGTTCACCTCGTCCGATTTTTCACCTTCGTTGGTGGCCTTATCATAAGCTGAAACGGTCAGATAGTAGACGTTCCCATTTTGCAGCCCGTTTAGGGTATACTTGGTTATGTTGCCCACGTCAATGGGAGAATTGGGAGAGTCATACCGGCCGGGTGTGGTCCCGTAATAGACTTTGTATCCTCCGACCCCGGACCCATTGTCAACGGCTGGTTGCCAGGTCAGGGGGATAGAGCTTTCCGACAGCCCGGCTTTTACTTCCATCACTCTGGTCGGGGGGATGGTGTCAAGGATGATGATGGTATTGGCCCCGGAGGTTTGCCCATTACTAGTCACATAAATGTTGATGGTGTATTGGCCGTCGTTGACCCCAAGGTCCGTGGCCTTGACGGTAGTGGCGATTTGAACGTTCTTTTGACATTTGCCGGCGTCGATTTGATTTCCCGTGCCGGGTCCGATGCCCCCAATCTCTACTAAATAATCACCATCGTTACCTGAATACCAGATTAGTTTGGCCTGATTATTATTAGTCTTATTAATGGCTGCGGGAATCAAACTGACGATGGTGATGGTTGATAAATCAGACCACATGTTCACCGTATTATCAATT
>JADFXY010000279.1:0-391 GCA_015233355.1 Deltaproteobacteria bacterium
GCATTTCATCGTCAGACAGAAACTCCGTCACCTGGTTGTCGAGTTTGGGCAGTTCTACCTTGCTTACCGGATTCTCGCCATTGTAGAGGCCCCTTTTCTTGGCCACGTTGAACAGGTGGCGGAGTAAGACCAACTGATGCTTGATGGTTGCCTTGGCGAAGTCTCTGCCCCTGACGCTGGTTCCATGTTTCAAATCCGACTTCATGCGTTCAACATCTATCTGTGTGATGGCATCAAGCTTCTTTTTCCCAAACCGTGGTTGAATGTGCTTACCATAATGGTAGAAATCATCATGCCAGGTTTTCTTGTTCTCTTTCGCCCAGGGCAGATAATGTTTTTCCCAAAGCTCATTCATGGTGATGACAGGTTTCTCTTTTTTTTTGATTCCCAG
>JADFXY010000279.1:519-6427 GCA_015233355.1 Deltaproteobacteria bacterium
CGACTGAAGGCGGAGCCGCATTTTTTGCATTCTTTGGCGTCCAGCTTACTGCTGGTCCGGCATTGGTCACAGTAGATGAAAATGGCCATGTTGCACCCCAAATATAGTTAGGAATCATTCCTAAATTTGCGTACCCATTGCGTACCCGTTTGCATCCCAAAAGGGCAAAATAAATCCTACCATGGGAAAGATATTTATCACGTAACTGGCATAGTTGTCAAGGGAAATGATAAGGCGGGAAAAATGAGGAAAAGATACTTAAACTGACTCTTAATCAGTAGGTTTGGAGTTCGAGCCTCCGACGGCCCACCAGGAAATACAAGGACTTAAGCCAAATCGGTTTAGGTCCTTTTTTTATTGGTGTGCATATAGTGTGCACGGATGTTTTTTGAGCCTCACTCAGCTTCCTCGTTTTATCCGCCTTAGTCCTTTTTGCGACCTTGTTTTCCGCTGTGAACTATGTTGTGGTAGGTGATCAAAAGTAAATCAGCTTTCGGGGATAAAGTCGGATTAGCTACCCGGTCTGACAGGGCGCGTTTCTTGGCGGCGTTTTTCCCGGATTGGCTTTTCCAGGGACCACTTGCAGGGGGGAGACATGAGCGACCAAGTAGAAATCAAAGACAAAAACGAATTTAACCTTGAAACATTTGGCATACTTTAAAAAATATTCGTGATCTTACGGCCTGCCGATTAAGCAGTGTCGCTATGGAAGTTGACTCATTAACAATGATACAAAAGACTGGTTGACATCCTGGGATTCCTCCTTGGTTAGGATCGTGTTGGTCCAGGAGAGTAAACCACAGTGTCAACCAGCCATCAACCCATCAAGTACGGAAATTCCGAATAAACAATAAAGTCAATGAGGTATGGTCCGGTAGCCTGAAGCTAATAGGGAAGTTGGCCCCGTAAAAGAGCGATATCAATTTTTCCTCACATTCTTAAAAACTCCCCAATCAGCCCAGCTTCAACCTTGCTTCAACCAATTCAGCGATGTCGAAAACCTTCTTGTCTTCGGTGAATTTTTTTACCCCATCGGTCAGCATCAACAGACAAAATGGGCAGGCGGTGGCTATCAAGCTTGAACTAGTGTCAAGCGCTTCCCTGGCTCGAACCTGGTTTATCCGAATCCCCGTGGATTCGCTCCAGTAGTTGCCCCCCCCTCCACCGCAGCAAAAACTCTCTCTTTTGGCTCTTGGCATTTCCATAAGCGTTCCCATAGCCTCCAGAGCGCGGCGGGGCGGTTGTTCAATGTGGTTGCGCCTGGCCAAATAACAGGGATCATGGAAGCAGAATGATTCACTGTTTTTGTTCAACGTCAGCCGGTTGGCGGCGATAAGATCGCTTATAAGGACGGAATGGGGAATAACCTCATAATGGCCGCCCAACTCCGGGTAATGGCGAGTGAAGCTGTTAAAACAATGCGGACAGAGCGTTATTATTTTCTTGATCCCCAGAGAATCAAATTCCTCTATATTTTCTCGGGCGATCTCGGTAAACAGAAACTCGTTTCCCATTTGCTTGGCCGGGTCACCGGTACAACGGGGTTTGGCCAAAATGCCGAAAGAGACCGTGGCGGCAGAAAGAATTTTTACCATTGCGCCGGCGATTTTCTGCGCCCGTTCGTCATAAGTGGCCGCGCAGCCGACCCAAAGCAGGTATTCGGTTTTACCGGCAGCAAAAATCGGAACATCGAGTCCCTTTTGCCAATCCTTAGGACCTGCGCCCGTACCGAAAAACGGGTGTCGCCGCTGTTCCAAGCTGTTGTAGGCTTTGCTCATCAGATCGGGCAATTCAGACCTTTCCATGACCAGGTTTTGCCTGAGTTGCATAATCGCCTTTGGTTGGTTGATGCTGATCGGACATGCCTCCATGCAGGCGGCGCAAGTCGTGCAATTAAAAATTGCGTCGATACCTATAACATCCGCCGGTTCGTCCGTGAAACGGTTAGCGGCGAGAAATTCGGCCAGGGTGGCCACAACCATTTTAGGAGAAAGCGGCCGTTGAGTCTGGGCCGCCGGACAGACTTCGTGACATCTGCCGCACCATAAACAAGTGTCGAAATCAAGCAGTCGCTTTCGGGTGAAATCCCCCAGCTTGGCCACGCCCATAGGAGGCAGGTCCTCTCCCTCTTCGTCATCGAAGCCGGAGAAATCGATAACGCCCATTTTGGGTCCGGGCCTGGGGTCGGCCAGTGCGGTGTTGACGGGGGCCAAAACCATGTGAACCATTGGCGAGTATGGGATATAAGCGATAAAACCAAGCGCTATGAAACCATGGAACCACCACACATAACGATGGTAAGACAAAATCGGACCATTCGCCGGGATAAAACCGGCGACGAAATTGCCCACGAAAGAGGCCGGCTCCGGGCCGGAAGCGCGAATGCGCAATGATTCCAGTAAAAAGCCGGTGATAATTATTAGGGCAAGGAGGCCGATCATCGGAAAAAAGCCGGTCCGTTCCTTCGGGGTAACCAGCCTATCAGGAGGAAAGAGCCTTCGGAGGAAAAAAAATAAAAGGCCGGCCAGCGCCGATATCCCCGCGAGATCCAGACCGAAACTCATAAACCAGTGATTAAAAGCGCCTCTGAAAACAGGCAACTTTATTGTTACGTTGGCAAAAACGAGGATGGTGCCGAGGGTCAGAATGGCCATACCCGAAAAAACCAGTCCGTGAGCCAGTCCCGTGTAAAATTTCCGGTAAATTCGGGTGCCAAGTATACTTTTGGTGAAAACTTCTTTTAGAAAAACCGGACCCTTTTTGACGTTCGCCTTACCCCAACCGAGCTTTAATTGTTCTTTTCCTTTGCGAATCTTTCGGTAATGACTATAGAGGCCTGAAAAAAAGATGGCAAACACTGGAACGGCCAGAACGTCTATCAAAAAACCATAATCGACATTCCAATAGGGGACTCTCATTGGCTACTGTTCCTCTCTTAAGGCGCGAATCAGAACTGGAATAAAGTTTCTATAATCGCTGACGATGCCGAAACGGGCCCGCTTGAAGATATTGGCTTCTTCATCCTTATTGACGGCGACTACGCACTTGGCGTTGGCTATGCCGGCGAGGTGCTGGCTGGCTCCCGATATACCGACGGCAAAATAAACAGCCGGAGCCACAATATTGCCGGTCTGGCCGACTTGCATAGTTTGCGGGACCCATCCTTCATCCACTGCGCCTCTCGAAGCGCCGACGGCGGCATTAAGCAGTCCGGCCATTTCCCGAAGAATTTCAAAATTTCCGCTGTCGCCCATACCTCTGCCGCCCGAGACGATGATTTCTGCATCTTCAAGACGGACGCCCTGAGTTTGTATCTGATCTTCCGAAAGGAGTGTAATGGAGGGGTTCTCGATGGTTAAGGCCTCAGCCGCGCTCGTTCCCTCCAGTAACGCGGGTTCGAAGTATTTCCGGCGAATGGTGAGGATCACATGGCCCTCTGGTATTTTATACTCCGCTACCGCCTTGCCTCCGTAAACGGGCCGTTTGACCGTCATATCCGGCTTGACTTCGATCACCTCGGAAAGAACGGGCGCTTTCAGCCTGGCGCCCAGCCTCCCTGCAATTTCCGACCCCAGTGTTGTCGCGCTGAGCAGTATCACCTGGTAAGCATTCTTTTGGATTAACTCAGCCAGGCTATCCACCAGGTTGGCGGCGATGGTTTCCCGGCACTGGAAGGCTCGATTGAATGTACCTGGAATTTCACCTTGTCCGATGGCGAGCAGATCAGGTGTTTCGCCCAAAATCCTCCCCACGGTCACCAGTTCACCGATTATTTTGGGTTCAATCTTTTCTATGATCAATGTTTTCATAGGTAGCGCTCCTCCCTCAGTCTGGCCAAAAGAATTTTGGCGGTTTGCTGCAGATCATCCAATGGCAGGAATTCGCATATCGATTCGAGTTTCGGAATCTCTACCTTGATCTCTTCAGCCTTCATCGGGGCGGCGTCTATTCCCTGAAGTTTTTCCACAGGCTTCTTCTTGGCGGCCATAATGGCTCGCACCACAGGAATGCGGGGGACGTTTTCATGGCTGCTGGTTATGGACAGGACGGCTTTTCGGCTGAATTGGAGCACGCGGCTGCCGTTTTCATGATTCTGGTGCACAGTCCAGCGATCTTGGTCGAATTCGATCCTACTAATCTGGGCAAGGAATGTGTAGCCGAGCATTTCAGATAGAATGCCATGTACAATCCCTCGGTCCTGGTCTGCGGATTGCTGGCCCGCCAAGACCAGGTCTACATCTTTTATCTGCTCTAATGCCATTTCCAGATTGGCCGCTATGACATAGGGGTCGTCTGAATCTCCCAATACGAGGTGAAGAGTATCTCCGCCCATGGCTATGGCTTTTCTGAGTATTGGGACATCATCGCCATGGCCGTAAGAAACTATGCTGAGCTTTGCTCCATATTTCTCTTTCAACTGGATGCCGGTCTCTACGGCATTTTCGTCATAGAGACCTATCATCCTTGTATAGCGAGAGTGAGCGCGGTTTCCGGCCAGCTCAAAATCTCTCGCTGGGACTTCATAGTCAGGCACTACTTTTGCGAGGACCGCGATATGCATCTAGGCACCCTCCTTTTTCGGTTTTGAATTTTCAGACGGCTCGAACCGGTATATATCCACATCAACAGGGTGCTGAAAAAGGATTGGACTTCCCACTTTGGAGCAAAAACATCGTGGGGCCGCGACCAAGCCTGCCCCGGACCTCTATCCGGGGGCGAAGTCCCTGGGTTCGCAGACACTTTTCCAGCACCCTGCTAAAAATGGATTGAAACCAATAGCCAACAATAGATTCAGGCAACTGATAATTGAAAACTGTTCGTTGGGAACTCAGCGCCCTTTCCACTGCGGGACCCTCTTTTCACTGAAAGCTTGGAATCCCTCCTTGCGGTCCTCGGTATCCCTCAGGGTACCCCAAAGAAGATGTGAGAAGGCTATGCCATGCTCCAGGGGCATATCAAGCCCCATCAAAGCCGCTTGTTTGGCAGCCTTGACACTGAGCGGAGCATTAGCTGCAATCATACCGGCGTAGTTTTTCGCCAGATCGAGGAGTTCCCCAGGTTCGACCACGTCGCTCACCAGTCCAACCCGCAATGCCTCTTGGGCGTCGATCGTAGCGCCTGTCAGCAACATTTTCATAGCGACCGCCTGAGGGATTGCCCGCGGCAAACACTGCGTTCCATTGAGTCCGGCCAGGCTGGCCACCTTGACCTCCGTGAGGCCGAATTTCGCGGTAGTGGCGGCGATCCTGATATCACACGCCAGGGCCATTTCAAGGCCGCCTCCTATGGCATAGCCGTTGATGGCCGCAATAATAGGTTTCCATGTTTTCATGTGCGGTATGATCGGCTGGCCTTCGTTCAGCCAGATGGAGGCCATGCACTCAGCAGGCGGCGGCGTCTTTTTCATGTCCGTCCCGGTGCAAAAGGATTTTTCACCTGTGCCGGTCAGCACGGCGACACGAATATCATCATTGTTTCGCACTTCGGCCCAAATCTGTGCGAGCTGCGTAACAGATTCAGGATCCAGTGAATTCATGGCTTCCGGCCGATTGAGCGTAATCAATGCAATGTGATTTTCTACTATAAAGTCTACGGGCATTTTTGTCACTCCCTTGATAGCGATACAGTAATTAATCGCCATTATCTTTTGCCAGTACAAGCCCATTATAGGGTTTTTTCTGCTTCAGCAGGGTGCGTCCTAGTGTCCATCTGTGAATTTCGGAGGGACCTTCAAGGATGCGCCAGATACGGACCATCCGGGCCACGTATTCGATTCCCAGCTCCTTTGATAGCCCTACGCCGCCATGAAGCTGAATGGCCCGGTCCGCAACCTTGGTCAGCATTTCGGTTGCCGCCACTTTCAGCATGGCGCCTTCAACGCGCAAATCCTCTATTCCTTGGTCCGATT
>JADFXY010000027.1:0-528 GCA_015233355.1 Deltaproteobacteria bacterium
CAAGTACGCCGATTCAAAGGAAAAGATGAAAATTCAAAGCCGGCTAAGGGATTTCCCCACTGGTATGGCTTTGCTGCGGGATTCCGGTCTAAACAAAGGGGCCGCCTTTACAGATGAAGAACGGGACGCCTTGGGTCTTCGCGGGCTCTTGCCTCCTCATATCCATTCCATGGATGATCAGCTCTTGCGGGTTCTGACGAATTTGAGAAGGCTACCCAGCGATCTAGACAAGTACATCTTTCTAAACGGTCTGCAGGCGCGCAATAAGACCTTGTACTACCGGGCTCTTCTGGAAAATATAGAGGAACTGATGCCGATTGTTTACACCCCGACTGTAGGAAAGGCCTGCCTGGAATACAGCAATATCTTCCGCAGACCCCAGGGCCTGTTCATTACAGCCAATGATAAAGGCCGGATCGCTGACCTCCTCATGAACTGGACCTATAAGGACATTCGGATCATTGTGGTGACTGACGGTGAGAGAATCTTGGGCCTGGGAGACCTGGGCGCCAGCGGCATGGGTATTCC
>JADFXY010000027.1:538-21410 GCA_015233355.1 Deltaproteobacteria bacterium
GCCCTCTATACCGCCTGTGCCGGTATTCATCCGGCGACCGGTCTTCCCGTGACCATTGACGTAGGCACGGAAAACGAAGAACTACTGAACAATCCTCTTTACATCGGCTTAAAACAGCGGCGCCTTCGAGGACAAGACTACGATGAGTTGATTGAAGAGTTCATTGTGGCGGTGCAGCAAATATTTCCCGGGGCCCTGATCCAATTTGAAGATTTTGGAAATCACAATGCGTTTCGCCTGTTGCGAAAGTATCGCCATCAGGTTTGCACCTTCAATGATGACATCCAGGGGACAGCCGCAACGAGCCTGGCTTGCCTATACTCGGCCCTGCGCATTGCCGGAGGAGAGCTGAAGGATCAAAAAATTCTGTTTTTAGGCGCGGGAGAAGCCGGGATCGGGACCGGGGATCTAACTGTTTCAGCGATGATGAATGAGGGGTTATCCGAGCAGGAAGCACGCCAAAGATGCTGGTTTGTGGATTCCAAAGGGCTGATTGTGAAGAGCCGGACCGATTTGAATGGGAACAAACTCCGCTATGCTCATGACCACGAACCTGCCTCAAACTTACTCGCCGCGGTTGGAGCGATAAAACCCAATGCCATCATTGGGGTTTCCGGAAAACCAGGATTATTCACGCGATCAGTGCTGGAAGCCATGGCCCGGATCAACGAAAGGCCGATTGTGCTTTCCCTCTCAAACCCCACATCAAACACGGAATGCACGGCAGAAGAAGCTTACACCTGGACTGAGGGACGAGCCGTTTTCGCCAGCGGCAGCCCGTTTAAACCGGTTACGGTCAAGGGGAAAACATTTATTCCGGCGCAAGGGAATAACGTCTACATTTTCCCTGGCCTGGGGTTGGGAGTCCTGGCTACCCGGGCGAGTCGGGTGCCTGACGAAATGTTTCTCGTGGCGGCAAAAACCCTGGTCGAGATGGTCTCGGATGCCGACCGGGAACAGGGACGGGTTCTTCCGCCGTTGACTCGCATTAGAGAGACTTCTTTAGCCGTTGCCACCGCGGTGGCCGAAGTGGCCTACGAACAAGGCCTGGCCACGACGCCGAGGCCCGATGACCTGACCGAATATATCAAATCTTTGATGTATGTTCCGGAATACCGCAGCTATGTCTGACAAATGACAAATGACTACGCCGAGTTGAAATCAATTTTCACAGAAACAATCAGGGGGAGTGGTGTTAAGGCACCACCCTCCTTCAGCCAATAGACTTTTAAGACTATTTGGTTTTTCTTTTCTTATCCATTGCCGGTGCCTATATTTATCCTTACGAATTCAAGATAATTCTCTACCACGGCCGGGAGCAATCTCACCCGGCCTAACCGGTCATAATCAGATAACATGTCTAAGCACTCCATCTCTCACCCCGACAAATCTCGCGCCTCGGAAGCCAATTAAAAGCAAACAAATTTCAAACTGGTTTGGGACCGACGCATGAAGTTTAGTCCTCGGATGCCCTGTGCTTTTCATTGACTTTGCTTTCTTTTCAGTCTAAAGAAGTATAAAGAAATTGAATTCTCATGAGACCGTCTGGGAATGAAGGTCTGCAGCACGGATGATAGACTCATTTGAAGGGTCGGCGTCTAGTTTCCTTTGGCCAGCGACTCTTTGATGCGTCTTAAAACACCCGTATCCAGCAGTTAACAACTGAAAAATGGCCAATTGGGCCGGTTAGTTGGGTTCATGGTTGATTTTAACGATTATCCCGATCACATGGAATCCAGCTCCGAAAATCGTCCGCCGTTGGACGGGAGTCCGGGCGTCATCCCCCTTAATCTGGTACGTTTTTTCCTGGTCACGGGGGAGATCGTCGAAGGCGCCCTCCCAGACATCGGCCTGTTGTCTGTTCTCCTAAATAAAAAAATCATAGAACACGTCACTCTGCAATCAAAAGAAATAACAAGAGTTATTCGTGATCCCAAAGAAGCCAAACGGATGGTCGGGCAAAAAATTCTTTATGCCGGCCCAGACAAAAAGCGGCCGGTGGCCAATGAAGACGAACTCAGAAAAATCTGGTTTGATAACGAAGCGGTTTACTATCCCTACCTAAAAAAACCTTGCCTGGTTAAAGACAAAAAGATTATCTGGTCCGACCAGGAACTCATGATCGACTTGCAACAGGTAGCCTTTGTCATCGAACTGGAGCAATTCCACGGCAGCCCTGCCTGGAAAAAACAAACCGCCCGGCAGCCGATGTTTCGTTTTCAAGTCAAGTCCTACTTGGCCCCGCTCCAGACTTACATCGAAGGTGAGATTAATACATCGGTTCGAACCATTGAGTTGTTTCTGCGCCGGTTTCCCCATTTTATTCCCCTGCTCAAACATAACTCAGAGCCTTATAAGAACCATGCCATTTTGTTGAGCCGGCAACATGTCCCTGTATTCAATATCCAGGTGCTAACTGTCTAAGCAGTCCTCCTGGAAAGGAGCAAGCCAATTAGCCGTGGGCCTAGACCACGAAACCGGGCCTTAAGAAACCTGCCTGTCACCAAAAAATGACATTGAAAGAGAGCTGCAAAATGAATCCTAGACTGTCAACCTGGCTGGACATGTTGAAACTAGGCCATATCGAAAGATACCTGGTCGACGTCGCCAATGTCTTCCATGAACCGATGGACAACGAGGCGGTGAGCGACGCCATTGCCGCCTTTTATGCCATGGAGATGACTTACTTCCCGCATCGGAATCCGAAATACAAGATGGCCTATGCCGACATTTTCGGGATCATCCGGGATTACTTCTTCGTACCCACTGTTTTCAAAAATCAGTATAATCTTAATTGCCTGGCCTTTGTCGAACTGATCGCCCGGTCGGGCGTGACTCTGACATCTTCGCCTCAGAGTGAAATGCTATTCAGTGAAATCCAGAAAATCTATGCCTCATCCACTGACTATTTCAAAGCAATCTTGGCGAACGTCGAACTCATTCTCAACTTTTTTAACGGAAAAGACCGGCACCAGGCCAGGACGGAATACTTGACCCGAATAGTCGATCTAGACTTCACAGTAGAATCCGGTATCAGGAATACCCCGGCCCTATTAAAAAATGTGCTGGATGTCCTTTTCTCCAACCTGGAAGAACTGATAGAGAATCTCATTCAATACGTCTTTTCCTCAGAATTCTTGGAAAAACCGCTTCAGGTCCAAAAATCCAATATCATATGGGTACTTTTCAGCCTGTGGCACAGCTACGGAGCCAAGCCGGAATGGCTGAAAATATATTCTTGCCTGCTCGGCCTCTTCCACCAGGCCGTGCAAAAAGGACAAACGGAATTAGCTTTTTATTTGCATTTTCCTTTATCCCACATCTATGGCAACCTAACACAGACTCAAACCGGATGGGCCGCCTTAACCAAGGACCTGGATCAACCGCTGGGGAGGTATATCTCAGACCACCTGGTGGCCGAGCATGATCTGCGCCCGCCCGGCAAAGATACCTTTGTGGGCCGAAACCGATGGAAAATAGGCTTTGTTTGTGATCGGATCGTCAATAATTCTCAATTTGACCTTCTATATCCTCTGCTGGTGGGACTGGTGGCCCAAGGCCGCCCGGAGTATGAGTATTACGTCTATGATTTGGAATATATTGAAAAATCTATATCAGATAGGGAGTGCGTCAAGAAAATAGCCGACCTGGGGGTTAGCTATGTCAGCATCCATGACCTCATTGACGACCGCGATACCGGCCTGTATTACAGCCACTTCAATAAGTGCCTGAAGCTTAGAGAAAAGGTGACCGCTGATGAGATAGATATCTTGATCTCATCCTGCCGCAGAGAGCAAGACGCGTTCTTGTTATCGACTCGGACTTCATCCCTGCAGATTTACTGGGCTGAAGCCGACCTGGTCTATGATGTCGCCGGAATCGACTATCGGATAACGCACCGGGTCGGGACCAGGGGAATACTTTCCGGATACGAGTACTACTTTTTCCGTCCGCCCATGGTGGTGATACCTGATTCTTCCAAGGCCGACCCGAAATTGGTGGCCGAGTTACGGCAGAGCTATCCGGAAGATGCGTTTATATTAGGGAGTATCGATCAATTGTCTGAAATAGACGATGAAGAATATCTTCGGGCTGTGGCTGAAATATTGACCGAATACCCTCAGGCTGTCTACCTGGCCTGCGGTACCGGAGGCAATGACGACATAGATGCCGGCCTGAAGCAGAAGATTGCAGAATTGGGGATGCAGGACAAATTCTACTTCCCAAGATCATCAAACACCCCACTTTATGCCCATGTCATTGACCTGTATCTTCATCCGTTTTCTCCTTCTTCCGCCAGCACCACGGCTCAGGGTGAGTACCTGGCTCAGGGAGGCGCCCTGCTGGCCTTGCAGCCATTCGACTTTTATGATCAAACTCAATTGCCTGAGGCTGCCGTGAAATGGGAATGGGGCGCCGCTTCGTTCCTTCATTACCAGGGCCGGCCAACTCTCTCCTTTGCCCACGTCGCGACCGTGGAAGAATATGTTCTCGCCGCCGGCCGGCTGATCATAGACGCAGAACTACTGGCCGGCCTTAGGTCTATGGGTGAATGGGTCGTGGAACAAACCTTCAGCCCCAAGATCGCGGCCAGGTCCTTCTCTTCCCTGATTGAAGAATTGCTAAAACAAAAAATCCAAGAAATCACCGGACCTACGCCGACCGATACCACTGAGGAAGCATAACCCGGAGAACATGGAGAAAAAAGAATAAACCAAAGACTGCCGGTGATTGACCATATTGATTTATATTTCCATGCCGATACCGGTATAATTCAACATACCCCTAAAAACCTGTATGTCCCATGCAGTTTGCTTTTCCTAACCCTATGAAGTCAGGTAACGGATTATTGCAGATGAAACGTTCAAAAAGAATCGTCTTGGTCTTAATGGCCTCAGCTTCCATCGCCGCCTGTGGATCGGATTCTTCAGATTCTCAGAATACCCGCCGCGAAGCATACGCCAACAGGGAAGACTGCATTAATGATTGGGGGGACCCAGACCGGTGCGAACGCCAGTTGTCCGGATATTATTATGGGCCCGATTATTACTTTGTCAGCGGCCGGGCCTATTACTTCCGAACCGGTAGCCAGGACCCGATTCCGGTCGAAGGTAGAACCAATTTTGGCCGGTTGTCACCTGGGGAGAAGTCACCCCGGTCCAGCCATACGCTCACTTCCAGTCATATTGCCCGGAGCGGGTTCGGGTCTTCGGGGCACCTCCGCAGCGGAGGTTAGACAGGTTAGCAGATGAAAAGGCAACGAGTTAAAGAACGGAAAAACTGGCGGCGCAAATTTGATGAAATCGGTTTCACCTTCCATTCTATGGGCGACGGATATTGGACGGAAGGGGTTTGTTACCAGTTTTCATCTTCCGAAATCGATCTGATAGAACAAGTTACCGCGGATCTGCATGAACTCTGCCTGGAGGCGGTTGAATATGCGGCCAACCGGAACTTGTACGCCCAACTGGGGATTCCGCCTCAGTTTGCCGAGTTGATCAATAGATCCTGGCGCCGTCAAGAACCCTCCCTGTATGGCCGTTTCGATTTTCTGTTTAGTCCGGACGGGGAGTTGAAGCTCCTGGAATATAATGCCGATACACCCACCTCGCTGATTGAGTCCAGTGTCGCCCAGTGGCTCTGGTTAGAGGAGCTGTTTCCACAATACGACCAGTTCAATTCAATCCACGAAAAGTTGATAGCCGCCTTTTCCCTTCTAAAACAAGCCATCCCGGCGGGAGCGCCCTTTTATTTCACCTGTATGAAAGATTCTGAAGAAGACCTGATGACCGTGGAATATCTGCGGGATGTGGCCTTGCAGGCCGGCCTTGAGGCCCGGCATATTTATGTTGAAGACATTGGATTTAACGATCTGGACGGGTTCTTCTATGACCTGGAGGAGGAGCGGATCGAGTTCATGTTCAAGCTTTATCCCTGGGAGTGGATGCTGGCTGATAAATTTGGTGAAAAATTGCTCCTCGACACCATCAGCCTGGTCGAACCTCCCTGGAAAATAATTCTGTCGAGCAAGGGTCTTCTGCCTTTGCTGTGGCAAATGTCACCGGGGCATCCCCATCTGTTGGCCGCCTATTCCGACCCGCACAAATTAAACGGTTCCTATGCTAAAAAGCCCATTTTTTCCAGAGAAGGGGCCAACGTCACCCTGTACCGGAACGCCAGACCCATCTTCCAAACTTCGGGCGAATATGGAGAGGAGGGGTTCGTTTATCAAGAATTACATGAAATTCCAGATTTTGATGGTCATTACCCGGTAATCGGCTCCTGGATCATTGACGGGGTTCCCGCCGGAGTGGGCATTCGAGAGGACGACACGCCCATTACCACGGACAAAAGCCGATTTGTGCCGCACTATTTAGAACCTTAGTGTCATTAGGAGGTGACCGTGGCTTTCACAGACATGTCTTTATCTTTATCCGGGCTATTAGGGTTTCTATCACACTTTGTCACCGCCATGGTTTTATTGTATGTCTTTGCCAAAATCTACGACAAGGTTACCCCTTACCGTGAATTTGATCTGATAGCTGAAGGGAATACCGCCGCGGCCTGTAGCTTTTGCGGCGCGTTGCTCGGTTTCGCCGTCCCCCTGGCCAGTGCCATTATCCACAGCGCCGGGCTGCTGGATATGATCGTTTGGGCAGCCATAACCTTTGTCGTCCAATTGTTGACATTCATTGTCGTGAGGAAGATATTTCCTACAATCGTCGCCGACATACCGGCTAACCAGATATCCAAAGGGATATTCCTCGGGTTCCTTTCACTAATCGTCGGTATTCTCAACGCTGCTTGCATCTCCTGACGACGGTCGTTTCCAGGTAAATTTCCAGTTGGAATTCACCTGCCCCAAGGGCTTGGAGAAAATAGTGACACAAGAAGATACGCCCCAGACACCGGTTCTTGAGGAGTCACCCGGCGCTGAATCTAAATTACACATTCTGCTGGCTGAAGACAATTTCATTAACCAGCAGATGACCCGGACCACCCTGACCAAACGAGGTCACACGGTGGTCATAGCCGGAAATGGGATCGAGGCATTGAAGGCATTGGCCGAGGAAAACTTTGACCTGATCTTAATGGATGTGCAAATGCCTGAAATGGATGGGATCCAGGCCACTGCAACCATTCGAGAAAAGGAAAAACGTACCGGCGGGCACATTCGGATTATCGCCCTGACTGCCCACGCCCAACAAACGGATCGAGACAGATGCCTCGCGGCCGGCATGGATGACTATCTGTCCAAGCCCGTCAGACCCAGTGAACTTATTAAAAGGATCGAAAATGCCGGCAGTTGTCCCATCCCGGAACCGGACGCGGCGCAGGATGAACCCGTCGATCTCCTGGAGTTCAAAAATCGCTGTTCCGGGGACCAAAGACTGATCAGACAGTTAGTCCTGTTGTTTTTTGAGAACTACCATAAATATCTTGCCGATATTCGGGAGGCCATCGACCGCCGGGACCTCCGGGATCTGGAATACCGGGCCCATTTTCTCAAAGGGGTGCTGACAAATTTTTCCGCCCGGTCCGCCCGGGTCATCGCCGCCCGGTTGGAAGAAATGGCCAAAGACGAAAAGCTGAATGACGTGGAGTCGGTCTACTCAGCCATGGAAGAACAGATGGCCCGAGTAAAACTTTGCTTAGAGACCATCATCACGCCGACTGCCGACCCTTGTTAAATGCACTCTCCTTCCCATCGTCACCGTCGCTCCGGCAATTTTATCCTTGTTTTGTCTTCCGTTCTATGTTATTAGTTAACTAAATCCCGCTAATTAGAGAATATAGCGATATCGTAGCCACTCCCCATAAATTTTGGGGTGATGGCCCCCACGTCCCTATAAGAAAATCTCATAGGAGTCTCCGGATGAAAATATCCCGTGCTGAGGTAGAGCACGTAGCCAAACTGGCTCGGTTGTCGTTAACTGAAGATCAGTATGCCGTTTTTACCCCTCAGATAAATAACATCCTGGAATACATCGAAAAGCTTAACGAACTCGATACCGCAAACGTTCCTCCGACCTCCCATGCCATTCCCCTGTCGAATGCCTTTAGAGAAGATGAAGTTAAACCTTCCATCGGTCTTGACCTGACCCTGGCGAACGCTCCGGAGAAAGAAGGAAGCACCTTTGTCGTACCTCGGGTCATTTAATATCGCTTCGATAAAAAAAATATAAGGCCGGGGCCTGCTCTTGTCTTCCAGGTATTCCTCTGCCTATGCTCTTTGAATAAAGGGAAAAATATGGAATTGTACTCCCACACTATCCACGAAGCGCACGAGATGCTCAAAAAAAGAGAAATCTCTGCCGTGGAGCTAACCAAGTCCGTCTGTGACCGGATCGACCGGGTTGAAAACAAAATTAACGCCTATGTGACCATGAATAAGGAAGAGGCTTTGGTCTCGGCCGAGGCGGCTAATCAGCGGTATAAAGATGGAACCGCCGGCCCTTTGACCGGAATCCCTCTGGGCATTAAAGACGTTATTTGTACCAAGGGCCTGCGGACAACCTGTTCCTCCAAAATTCTGGGGAATTATATTCCGCCCTATGATGCCATGGTCATGACTAAACTGCGGGAGGCCGGCGCGGTGATCGTGGGCAAAACCAACATGGATGAATTCGCCATGGGCTCATCCACTGAACCGGTCTGGACCGGTCCCACCCGAAACCCGTGGAGCCTGGAACATATCTCTGGAGGCTCCAGTGGTGGTTCGGCTGCCGCGGTGGCTGCCGACGAGTGCCTGGGCGCCCTAGGGTCGGACACCGGCGGGTCCATCCGGCAACCAGCCGCCCATTGTGGCGTGGCCGGGCTAAAGCCTACCTACGGCCGGGTATCCCGGTACGGACTCGTCGCCTATGGTTCTTCCCTGGACCAGATCGGACCGATCACCAAAGACGTCACCGATCTGGCCATTATCATGAATTCTATTTCCGGGTATGACCCGCAAGATTCCACTTCCGTACCCCGCGAGGTCCCGGATTATACCACAGCCCTGACCCATGGTCTAAAAGGGATTAAAATCGGTTTACCAAAAGAGTATTTCATCTCCGGGATTGATCCGGAAGTGATGGCGGCGGTGAAGAACGGCGTAACGGAGCTGGAAAAATTAGGGGCGGAGGTGCTGGATGTCTCTTTGCCCCACACAGAATATGTGGTGGCGGTCTATTACGTCATCGCTCCGGCCGAAGCCAGCTCCAACCTGGCCCGATACGATGGAGTCAAGTATGGATTCCGCGAGAAGTCCCCGGCCAACCTGATGGACATGTATTACCAGACCCGGACCAACGGCTTCGGCCCTGAAGTAATTCGCCGTATCATCATGGGTACTTATGTCTTATCTGCCGGATATTATGACGCTTATTATAAGAAGGCATCCCAGGTGAGAACACTCATCCGGCAAGATTTTGAAGAAGCTTTTAAGGTCTGCGATGTCCTGGTTACCCCCGTGGCCCCGACGCCGGCCTTTAAGATTGGCCAAATGACCGATGACCCATTGCAAATGTACCTGTCGGATATTTTCACCTTGTCGGCCAACATGGCCGGTATTCCGGGAATGTCCGTTCCTTGCGGTTTCAGTTCAGCCGGCTTACCGATAGGGATGCAACTTATGGCCGGCCATTTCAAAGAAGAAACGCTGCTTAAGGTGGGCTTCAACTTCGAATCCGCCACCGGCTTTCATAAGCAGAAGCCGGCCAGGCAATGAAGTCGATGAGCGACAAGAGGCCGCTATGACCAATCAGCCCACTGACGATGACGTCCGGGAAGAAAACAAAAAAATAAAAAGGTTAAGGTTCTTGGTTGATCTGACTTTGTTGACCATCAATACGACTGACCTGACCCATGAAGAGTCTATGAAACTGGTGACCGCAGTCAAGCGGGTCGCCCTGGCTCTTTTCCCCGGCAAAGAAGAAACCTTCGACCTTATTTACCTGCCCAGATTTACCAGGGCAATCAGTCAAAAATTCGGATTTCATTAGTCGCTGGCAGTCCACAGCCTATCAAGACTTCAACGGTGAGGAGTCAACTATGCGGCCCAGAGTGAAAAAACAGAGCATCGGAGAAAAAATTAAACGCCTCCGGGAAAGCAAGGAGATCGGCCTGGACGTGGTGGCCAATGATACGGGCTACGCCGTCGAGTATCTCCGGTCCATCGAATCAAACGAAATCATCCCACCGGTGGCCGTGCTGCTGCAAGTGGCCCGGTCACTCCAAGTAGATTCCGGAGAATTACTAAAAGAAGAAGAGGAAGCCGGGAAGAAACGGGCGGATGCCTATGAAAAGCGAACCGACGCCTATTCCTATCGGACCTTGACGCCTGAGGCCCGAAATAAACATCTCAAAGCATTTCATATCACCATCGAGGCCTTGTCTGATCACAAGGGGGTCGGATACCAGCACGATGGAGAGGAATTCGTGTATGTCCTCAATGGGCATGTTGAAATAGCCGTGGGCGAAAACATCACCCGCCTGGCCCCCCACGAAAGCCTCCATTTCAATTCCTCGATTGTGCATCGGCTCAAAAATGTGGGCGACGTTGATGCCGAATTGCTCGTAATTCTGTATACACCGTAACCCGCAACTCGAAACTCGGAACCCGCAACCCAACGTCATTGACTTAAGGGTGCCAGACAATCGCTCTAATGTTTTAAAATAGCCAATTCCAAACAAGCCCCGGAGGGGCGCTCTAGGTTAGCCCAGGGCAACGCCCTGGGAAATCCGAATGGTTACGTATCAGCAAGATGCAAAAGGAGGTCGGCCAACTCCAAAGTCATTTCCTTTGAATGGGATATCCGGCTACGGCTGAAGTACGGAATTGCCGGCGATTTTATGTGACCATTATATGGTATCCTATATAGTCATCGCCCATACCCAGGGCGCTGCCCTGGGCTAACCTAGAGCGCCCCGTTGGGGCTTATTCGGAATGGGCCATTTTTAAGAAGTTAGCATGACCGCCCAACCTTAAGTCAATGACATTGACCCGCAACCCGTAACACGCAACAATCAAATCAACCAGTGGAGGTTCATCATGTCCATTCAACTGACCGATGAACAGCATATGATCCAGGTGATGGCGCGTGATTTTGCCCGGAAGGAACTCATCCCGACGGCGGCGGAACGAGATGAGACCAAAGAATATCCATTGGAGAATCTTAAGATGATGGGTGAATTAGGCCTGCTGGGGATGACCGTGCCCGTGGAATATAATGGGGCCGGCGTCGACACGGTCAGTTATTCTCTGGCGCTTCAGGAAATTGCCTATGGCTGTGCCTCCACCGCGGTCATTATGTCTGTCCATAATTCAGTCTGTGGGGAACCCATCACCCGCTTCGGCTCCGAGTATCTCAAAGAGAAGTACCTTAAACGACTGGCTATCGGTGAGATTTTGGGATCATTCGCCTTGACCGAACCCGGAGCTGGTTCCGACCCGTCCAGTCAACGGACCACGGCCGTCCGGGACGGCGACTTTTACATTCTCAATGGGGTCAAACAATTCATCACGACCGGGTTGCACTCGGGCGTCACCGTAGTCACTGCGCTCACCGACAAGGCCAGAAAGCACCGGGGCATCAGTGCCTTTGTGGTGGAAAAGGGCACCCCCGGCTTTTATGTGGGCAAGGTGGAAGACAAAATGGGCCTGCGGGCTTCCGATACGGTCCAGCTTATCTTCGAAGACTGCCGGGTACCGGTCAAGAATCTCCTGGGCCGGGAGGGTGACGGCTTTAAAATTGCCATGTCCGCCCTGGATGGAGGCCGTATCGGGATCGCGTCCCAATCGGTGGGCGTGGCCCAGGCCTGCCTCGACGCCGCTATCGAATATGCCAAACAACGGGTCCAGTTCGGCCAGCCTATCGCCAATTACCAGGGCATCCGGTGGATGATTGCGGATATGGCCACCGAGATTGAAGCAGCCCGGCTGTTAACGCTTAATGCCGCGGCCATGAAAGACCGGGGAGAACGATTCAGCGCTCAAGCCTCCATGGCCAAACTATATGCCTCTGAAATGGTCAATCGGATCGCCTACAAAGCCATCCAGATCCATGGCGGCTACGGTTACCTTAAGGATTTTCCTGTGGAGCGCTTTTACCGTGATGCTCGGGTATTCACTATCTATGAAGGCACCTCCGAGATCCAGCGCATTGTTATTTCCAATCATTTCCTGGGACCACTATTGAAATAGGAATGTCCTTGTGGTTATGGAATTAGATTCAGGCCGTTCCTGATCAAAGTTTTGGGCGTGTTTCCATGGTCTATATTCCTCAATCAGATTTGGCGTCCCTGTCGCTGATTACCTGAAGCTGCCTTTTTTTTCTTCTATCGTCCTACCGCCGGAAAATAAACCATCTCGGCCGCTAACGTCTACCGCTCTTTGCCGAGTCAAGCCTTTAAATCTATGGACATCCTCGACCCCAAAACCATTCGCCGCATCTTCCTGATCCATTATGGCGCGTTGGGAGATTTCATCCTTTCCTTGCCTCTGCTTGGGGCATTGCATGAAACCTTTGATCTTGCCGATATCACTGTCTTTGGGTGCCTGGACTACCTGGACCTGGTCAAAGGGATTTTTCCCAGGCTGATTCTCCAGTCGTCGGCCCACCCGACGATCAGATCGCTATATGTACATGATCCTGATCAGCCCTCTGCCCCGTTGCAGGCCGACCTGGCCATCCTGCTATCCCGGCATCTGGATCCGGTGGTGGCCGGGAACCTGCAAAGGGCGGATGTCTCCCAGGTCTGGCCGTTGGATTTCTTCCCTCCTCCCGGCCAACGTCTTCATCTGTCCGGGCATCTTCTTGTCCAGGCCCAGGCTTTTTACCCGTTCTTACGGCCTTCGCCTGTTCGGCTGCGGGCCACCTCCGCGGACCGGGCTGGGGGAAAAGGCTGGCTGACCCGGCATGGTGTCGATTGGGCCAGGCCGGTGCTGGCTTTCCACCCTGGGTCCGGGAGCCGTCTGAAACTGTGGCCGGCCGCCAACCTGGCCGCTCTGATCGACTGGGCCGGCCTATCCTTCGATATCCAGCCGATACTGATTTCCGGGCCGGCTGACGATGATGCCGCCGCGGCCGTGCTGAACCTGATCAAGTCCCCTGCCCCGATTATTGCTCGCCACTTGCCTTTATCAGAATTGAGTGGTATCTTGTCCCTATGCACGGGATTGGTCGGACATGATTCCGGTATCACCCACTTGGCTGCGGAGCTGGGCCTCCGGGTGGTGACCATTTTCGGTCCTACTGATCCGGTTGTTTGGGCACCTGATTCTCCCCTGGCGGTTATTGTTTCAGCTCCGACCGCCTGCGCGCCTTGCGGGTTGTCTCAGGCTGGAGCATGTCCCGAGCAAATCTGCCTGACCTCCATCACTCTGGATCAGGTTAAACAGGCGGTGACACAAATGATGAGCTTGAATTCGACCCGGCCGTCATAGACATTTGAATTAGGCCTGCTCCTCGTCATCTTTCCTGGTCGCCTGTTGCAGACAAAAACACCCGGCAACAAGTGACAGGCAACGGGCAACCGGCAACGAGCAACACCACGATTTAGGATGGAACATGAAATTGAACGGGAAGAGTTGGGCCGTCATCTTGGGCCTGATGTTCTTTTTTGTTTTAGGATATTTCGGCGAGGACGCCTTCTACAATCTGGGAAGATCGTCGCCCGCTTCCGGACTGCGCATATTCGGTGAGATCGGATACCAGGCCGGGATCGGGCTCTACCAGGCCATACTCTGCGTTTGTCTGGCCGCGGCGGGGATACTGTACAAATCTCGGCCCTGCCTGGCGGCCGGTGTCAGAGGGATATTGAGCGTGGCCGCCTCAGGTCTGGTAGTGCAAATAATTAAACACATCATTGGCCGGCCTCGGCCCCGGTTGTGGGCAGCCGGGATCACCCACTGGGGACCCTCTTTGAAGTCGGGATTTGAGTCCTTCCCGTCAGGCCACACCGCCACCTCGTTTGCTCTGGCCGCGGTCCTGGCCCATCATTTTCCCAAGGCATCCATGTTCTTTTATTCACTAGCCGGTTTCGTGGCTTTATCGCGGGCGACTTCCGGCTCTCATTTCTTGACCGACCTGGCCGGGGGTATGGCCGTGGGCCTGATAGTCGGCCGGTTATTCTGTAACAAATTAAAGTTTGGAGATAAATCTTGACTGAAGGAGTAAGAGGAGGAAAGCCTGGGGCAACCGATCCATCGGCCTGGAAAGGAGGACTGGTCCTACTGCTGGCGCTGGTGGTGTTTTTCTATGGGTTGGGCGGCCTCTGTCTGACCGACCGGGATGAAGGAGAATATGCGACCATCGTCCAGACTATGATCAGTACGGGCGACTATGTCACGCCTCAGTTGAATTTCAAACCTTATTATGAAAAGCCCATTCTCTATTTCTGGTTATCCACCCTGGCCTTTAAGAACTTCGGGGCAAACGAATTCGCCATCAGGTTTTGGTCGGCCTTGAGCGGAGTCTTGGTGGTGATGGCCGTTTATGTGTTCGGCCGGGCGGCCGGCCCCGCCGGATTGGGCTTCACATCGGCTTTGACCCTGTTGGCCTCGCTGTTGTTTTCTCTTATCGGCCGGTCGGCATTACTGGATATGACCCTGACCTTATTCATCAGTCTGGCCTTATTTTTCTTTTACTACGGCTGGCAATCCTTCGCCGCCGGTGGAAAAAAGGCTCAGGGCCGGTATTTCACGCTGTTTTTCGCCTTCATGGGCCTGGCCTTTCTGACCAAGGGGCCGGTGGGGGTGGTCATTCCCCTACTGGTGGTCATCCCGTTTTTATTGCTGAATCGAAGCTTGATGCCGGTCATAAGGAAAATGCCCTTGTTGATCGGGCTAAGTGCGTTTCTGCTTCTGGCCGCCCCCTGGTATCTACTGGCCATGCTTCAAAATGGCCGCGCCTTTATCGACGGTTTCTTTGTCAGCCAAAATATCAGACGATTCACCGAAGTTCTGCTGGGCCACGGCGGTGGTTATTTCTATTATTTGCCGGTCCTTATTTTGGGTTTTTTCCCTTTTTTCGGGTTTGCCATTCCCACCGCAGTGCGGGCGGTGAAGGCCATACCCTGGCAGCCCAGACAGGTGACCAGGGATAACCAGGCCGCCATTTTTTGCCTGATCTGGGTGGCGGCAGGTCTGATTATTCTTTCTATAGCTCAGACCAAGCAGTTTAACTATATTCTTCCGATTTTCCCACCGCTGGCCATTCTGGCCGGCCTATGGTGGCAGGATTATCTGGATGGTCAGCCCAAAAGCCTCTGGGAACGGCGAGTAGGGGCGGCCTTCGTGCTAGTGCCTGTGGCTATTTTAGCCATTGCCTTCGCGGCCCTGCCCAGGTTTCTTGTTTCCGAACAGTTTACCCAACTTATGGCCAAAGCAAATACGGCCAAACCTGATTCCTTCGAGTATGCCTTCGGCCCAGGCGACCTCAGTTTCGGATGGGTACCATATTTATTGCTGCTGGTGTTACCGGCCGGTGGGGCCGGGTTCTTCCATTTTTTTCAAAGAGGAGAACGAAAGCATTCTTTTATCGCTATCATAGCCATGTCAATGATCTTTCAGGCTCTGGTCTTCCTCCAGTTGTTCCCCACCGCCGCGGCCTACATGCAACAACCGGCCAAGGAGCTGGCCCTGGCCATTAAATCCGGGGCCCGGCCTGAAGCCGTGGTGGCCACCTATGGCCTGTATAAGCCCAGCCTGTTCTTTTATGTGGATCGCCCGATCTTGCACATCAAGGTCCCGGAAAAAGACAAGCTTAAACAATTCCTGGCCTCCCGGTCAGAGGCTTACCTGCTGTCTCGCGAAGTCTTTCTTAAGGAGCTGCAACAAGATAATAATTTTCATCTGTTGAAATTGGCCGGCGGCTACATCTTGGGATATAATAAGCGGACTAACATACGGCGGTGAGTTTTTTTCATCTGCGTTCATCTGCGAAATCTGCGGATGCCTTTCTGCCTCCTGATTAATAAAACTCGTCGAGTTCAGGTTATAGAGAAACACCGAAAGGACAAATTTATGGGTTACGCTTCAAAAATGAGGATAGTGGTGATCGCTTTTCTCTTGATGTTGGTTCAGACGGGATGTGAAGAAAACTCTAAACAGCAACCACCCAGACAGGATTCTGGAGTCATTAGAATTGACAACGGACCAATCGCCCGACAGGCCGACGGAATTTACAAAGGTCTGCCTTATGCCGCACCGCCGGTGGGTGAACTACGCTGGAAGCCGCCACAACCGGTCAAAGGATGGACTGAGGTCCGCAAGTTTAAACAATTTGGGCCGGTCTGCCCTCAACCGGACCACGACGGTCAGATGAGCGAAGATTGCCTTTATCTCAATATCTGGACTCCGGCCAAAAGCACTTCTGAAAAGCTGCCTGTCATGGTCTGGATCCATGGCGGGGCCTTTGTGGCCGGTTCCGGATCGGATGAGATTTATGACGGCGAGGCGCTGGCTAAAAAGGGCGTGGTGGTAGTTACGATTAATTACCGTCTCGGCGTCCTCGGTTTCCTGGCCCATCCCCTTCTGTCTCAAGAGTCGCCCGATAAGATCTCAGGAAATTACGGTTTACTTGACCAGGTGGCCGCGCTTAAGTGGGTGCAGCGAAATATAGAACAATTCGGCGGTGACCCCGGCAAGGTGACTATCTTTGGGGAGTCAGCCGGCGGAACCAGTGTCGTCTTGCTTTTAGTCAATCCGGAGGCTAAGGGTCTGTTTCGTTCAGCCATTGCCCAAAGTCCGGCTTTAGTCGGGATGCTCCGGCCTCTCCGGCAGGGGCAATTAAATGTGACCCCGGCCGAAACAGTGGGAAACAAGTTGTCTGAACAGCTTGAGGCCAATGAATCAGAAAATATCTTAACCTCGTTGCGTCAGACTCCTTGGGATGAAATAGCAGACGCCGGCAAGGACTTAGAAGAAAAATACGGAGTGGAAATCGCCCGTGTCGTTTTCGGCCCGACATTGGATGAAAAAATCATACCTGACCATCCGGTCAGATTACTAAACGCCGGCAAGTACCATCAGGTGCCTCTGGTCGCCGGCATATGCAAAAACGAAAGCACCATTTTTCTGCCCAGTTTCGGTCCGTCCCCGACGCCTGAAGATTATCAAAAATATCTGAAGGCATCCTTTGGAGAAAAGGCTGATGAGGTGCAAAAACTCTTGCCGGTCGTAAACAAGGCGGAAGTCTGGGGGAGGTTGGATCGGTTGATATCAGCGAAATGGTTTGGTGCGGCGGTCAATTATCTGGCTCGGACCAGATCGGGCGATAATGCCCCCCACTGGCTTTATTATTTTTCTCACCAGGCGCCACCGGAAGCGACCATGATCCTGGCCGCTGATACGACCAGGGAAGCGGTTCCGATAGAAAAATTAGGGACCGTGCATGGATCGGAATTATTTTATGTCTTTGGCTTTACCGAATCGTTCTTGGATTTCGAGCAATCGGATCTGGATCTGTCCGACAAGATGATGACCTATTGGGCTAATTTTGCCAGGACCGGAAATCCTAACGGCGAGAACTTACCATTTTGGCCGGCTTACGCTTCAGCTAAGGCAGGCGCCTATCTAGAGTTCGGCCAATCCATTGCGGCCAAGTCGGGTCTCGAGCCCAGCCTTTACCCGCTGATAGAAGGCACCTGGTTTAAGTTGGCCTATTAACTGGTGAAGAGAAGCTATAATTGGGAGGCGCGCAGGGCCTGGTCGAGATCGGCTATGATATCATCAGGATGCTCTATCCCGACCGAGATCCGGATTAAATCCGATGGGACTCCGGCTTCCTGTTGCTGGGCCGGCGAAAGTTGGGAATGAGTGGTGCTGGCCGGGTGGATGACCAGGGTCTTGGCATCCAAGATGTTGGCCAGGTGCGAACAGAGCTTAACGGACTCAATGAATTTTCGTCCCGCCTCCAGTCCTCCTTTAATCCCGAAGCCAAACACTGCCCCCGGGCCGAGCGGAAAGTACTTCTTGGCTCGGTTATAATCCCGGTGACTCGGCAGCCCGGCGTAATTGATCCAGGTCACATCCTCATGCTTGTCCAAGAATTCGGCGACCAATTGGGCATTTTGACAATGCGCCTTAGCCCGGAGCGGGAGCGTTTCCATCCCTTGAAGGATCAGGAAGCTATTCATGGGCGCCGGCGACGCCCCGATGTCTCGGACCAACCCGGTGCGGAGTTTAACGCAAAAAGCGGTGCATGGTGTCCCCTCCAGGGTACAAAGAGCCTCCCAGAAGTTGATGCCGTGGTAGTTGGGGTCTGGGTCGGTAATTTCGGGAAATTTACCCGCGGCTTGCCAATCGAAACCGCCGCCCTCGACTATTGCCCCGCCGATACAGATCCCGTGGCCCCCGATTATTTTTGTCAAGGAATAGACCACCAGGTCGCATCCATGGTCGAGCGGATTGAAAATGGGCGGAGCGGCCACGGTATTATCAAGAACAAAGGGAATCCGGTGACGACGAGCCACCTCGGCAATGCCCTCTAAGTCATCCACGTTGCAGCGGGGGTTACCAATGGTTTCGGTGAACAACAGCCGGGTTTGGTCATCGATGGCGGCCTCAAAATTATTGGGATCGGACGAGTCGACAAACCGGACCTCGATGCCGAACCGTTTCAAGGTAGTGGCGAAAAGGGTATGGGTGCCGCCATAAAGGTTGGAACCGGAGACGATATTTTGGCCAGCCCCGGTGATGGCCGTAACCGCGTAGAAGATGGCGGCCATGCCTGAGGAAGTGGCCACGGCAGCCGCCCCGCCATGAATGGCAGCCAATCGTTTTTCCAAGACATCCGTGGTCGGATTCATGATCCGGGTATAGATAAACCCCGGCTCCTTAAGCGCAAAAAGATTAGCCGCGTGGTTGGTATCCCGAAACAGGAAGCTGGTTGTCTGATAAATCGGAACCGCCCGAGACATGGTGTCTGAGTCCGGTTTGTGCCCGGCGTGCAAAGCCAGGGTCTCGATCCGCCTTCCTTCTTTTTCCATAATTTCTCCAGGAAGCAACCACTTAACCGTTAATAATGAAGTTTTTCTTTTCCTTTAATATCCGATTGGCCTCGTCCAGGTCAAAGGCTTCGGGATCATAGTTCTTGCCCACCCGGTCGGTCATTCTTTTATGCTGGGGATGATTGGGATCTCTGATGGCTTCTAAAAATTGTCCGTATCCCCAAGCTCCGCCGATATCTTCCGGCGGACAGCTTCTTTTACCGTCGGTACAAACCGGATAGTGCTTCCCTTCTTCGATGGGGAGTATGTTTTGGATGACAATCAGGTGCTCCCAGTTGTCGCCGAAGTCGTATTCGTATATCAATCTGGCCTTTTCTTCCGAGGCGACTTGATGTAACAACACTGAAGCCCTTTTTTCCGTTTCCGGGCCTGCGGCCAAATCGTCAAGATCGTCATCATCGTCATCATCAAAGGGCTCCGAATAATAATTCCCGTCAATAATAAACTGATAGAGATGATGACCGCTCCAACCCATGACCAGTTGGATGATCCGGTGAAATTGGACTAATGAAATGTCATTGGTCACCAGAACTTTCCGCCAAATCGGCGGCCTGACTCCTCTCAAAGTAATTCGGACATGGTAGACGTACTTTGCTTCCGAGCTCTTTTTCGAGGAACTCACTTTTTTGATTCGCTTGTCTTTCTGTAAAGGCACAACACACTCCGGCAGAAGGAATAAATATTAACATTTGTGGGTGTTCCCCGGGCATCAACGGTCAGTTGCGGCCGGTCCGCCGGGGTAACAGCTAATTGAGTTTATTAATTATTTTTTAGAGGACGAATGATTTTTGCCGGCATTGTACCGGAGCAGATAGAAATCTTACTTCCTCTGGCCATCAAGTTCAAGCATATAGTTAGCCAGACGGCTTCCCCAGGCTATCAATTTACATTTTCGATTAGGGTTCAGGGACTAAAGATGCCGGGAATGACGGGTATGGTTTCCGGGCGCATCCTGAGACAAGAGTAAGTTACAACAAGGCCGCGTCAACCGCAATGACTTTTTTTAAGCCGGGGTGAAAAAGCTTGACTTACGGCTCTGGATTGGGCTATCGTTATGAACGAGCGCTCAATCAACGAGGACCGCCTATCATGCTTATTCATCAACAAAAAGACATCCCCACCCTCATCAAAGACACCGGATTGGTCGAAACCCGCCGGCGGCAAATCGTCCAGGCGGCCGTCGATCTGTTTATTCAAAAAGGATTCCACAAAACCACCACGCGAGAAATAGCCGGCCGGGCCAACTTCAGCATCGGGACCCTATACGAATACATCCAGTCCAAAGAAGATATCCTTTACCTGGTCTGCGAGTTCATCCATTCCGAGATGGAAAAGCAGGTCAAAGAGGCCATCAAACCCGCCGGCACCGGACGCGACACACTAAAAAACGCCATCGACCGGTATCTCCGCGTTTGTGACCTGATGCAGGACCACATCTTGCTGATCTATCGTGAAACGGCCTCCTTACCTGGAGATTCCATCTCTTATGTCCTAAGAAACGAGTCCCGGATTACCGGCATGTTCGAAGACATCTTGACCCGAGGGAAAGACGACGGAACGTTGAAGTTGCGGCATCACCGGGGCATTACCCTGATAGCCCACAATATCACCGTGCTGGGTCACATGTGGACCTTCCGGCGGTGGTTTCTGAAAAAAGCATTTACGCTTGACGAGTATATTGAGTTGCAGACCTCCCTGATTTTGAACGAACTGTCCAGCCACAACGGAGACGGGCCACCATGAACATCCGAACCTGCAACCCGAAACGCGCAACCCGCAACACGTAACCAGCAACATTCATTAAGGTTTAACCAACTTAAGCTTGGAGAAAAATTATGGTTGCCGAACCCACTCCTTACCGGCCCAAGAACCATAT